>NZ_PNCP01000189.1:0-270 GCF_005886115.1 Pseudoalteromonas sp. S4492 | reverse complement strand
CAGATGAAGCTTTCAAGGTTCTAACCAGCGAAGTCCGACACAGTATTCTGCAAACGACCAAGACTCAGCCTGCCCCCATCGAAGAGCATTAATCCCTCCTGGTTCAATGCTCAAGGGGACGCCCATCTTTCACTCTCTTAATGAGGGTGAAAGTTGGATTGCTCAAAATACAAACCTTTCACTCAAAAGCTCTCAGGGCATGGATATCGTATCTGCAGGCTTTCCCCTCCAGCTTGTAGGTAGGCGAAGCATTACCCAACTCAGGCGATA
>NZ_PNCP01000188.1:0-346 GCF_005886115.1 Pseudoalteromonas sp. S4492 | reverse complement strand
TAGAAAGCTGGGAGATATCAGTATTGCGTTAGGGAAAGCGGAGGAAAGTAAACTCTATAATGGGTAGGAAAATCTCAGCCCCTTGATAAGGGGCTGAAAAAGAGATTGTTAGACATCACCCCAATAGCTATCGCCAAAGAAAGTACTGAGTTTTTTGGTTTCTTCTCTGTCTTCCAGGGCTCTTCGAATCTTTAGTGCGCGTTTTGAACCTTTGTTAGGCAAATCGTCTCGACTAATGACTTGTTGCTGAAGAAAATCTTTTTTGAGTTGTTTGTCTTTATTAGACATGCCAGCACCCCTTTGTTTTTTATTGTTTTTTATGATGCTTCCTGACAATTACGAAGTT
>NZ_PNCP01000187.1:0-338 GCF_005886115.1 Pseudoalteromonas sp. S4492 | reverse complement strand
CGGGTGGGGTTTCAAAACCGTCGCTTTCATCGTCACCCCAGTCCTCATCCAGATCAAACGGGTCAAAGTCCGATGGCACCGGGGAGGATTCTTTTTCAGCTGCGTTGGCGACTGACTCTGACGTCTGTTGTTTTTGTTTGCTTTGATCCTGTTGTGGTTTTTCTGCCAACTCCTGTTCCGCTATCTGTTGTTCCAGCGCTTTAAGGTGGGCTTTTGCAGCGGCTACTTTCTGCTCTTTTTCCTGATTTTCTGACAGCCCCTTCCGGGACTCCCGGATTTTTTCTGCCCGCCAGTCCGCTGAATAAATCGTTGCATCGTTGCTATTGAGCAGTTCAATA
>NZ_PNCP01000186.1:0-1084 GCF_005886115.1 Pseudoalteromonas sp. S4492 | reverse complement strand
TACCTTCTGCTTGAACTTGTGCAGGGTCTTCGAATGCCAGCGGATGTGCTTTCCCGGAAAGGTAAATCCGAGGAACTGACTGTCGCTGGTTTTCACCACTTGGCTTTTGGTGCTATTGACGATGAGCTTTAATCGACGCTCCAGATACCGACTGATACTACGCAGTACCCGTTCCCCCGCTCTTGGGCTTTTCACTAAAATAGTGAAGTCGTCCGCATAGCGGGCAAAACGGTGGCCACGCTTCTCCAGTTCTTTATCCAGTGGATCGAGCATGACGTTCGCCATCAGCGGCGAAAGTGGACCGCCTTGGGGGACACCTTCCCGACTCTCTACAAGACAGTGGTTTTCCATCACACCCGCTCGCAGATAACGGCCGATGAGCTGCATGAGTCGTCTGTCTTTAACCTTGCGCCCAAGGAGTGTCATCAGCAAATCATGATTGACCCTGTCAAAGAATGTTGAGAGGTCTATATCAACAGCCGTACGGTATCCATCACCGATAATGCCTTGCACTTGCTTAACGGCCTGTTGCCCGTTGCGACCGGGACGGAATCCGAAACTGTTGTTCGAGAATCCGGGGTCGAATAAAGGCGTCAGAACCTGTGCAATCGCTTGTTGGATTACGCGATCCTTTACGGTGGGAATACCCAGTGGGCGTTTCCCTCCATTAGGTTTATCGATCTCCACACGGCGCACCGGTGCAGGTGTGTAGTGTCCGTTCTTCAGAGCGTTGGCCGTATGCTTCCAGTGACCTTGGCGTACCCATTCAGGAAATTCGTCAATAGTCATACCGTCTACTCCGGCTGCGCCCTTGTTGGCACGAACTTGTTTCCATGCACTCTGAAGGTTTTCAGGGTGCATCATGCGGTCGAATAAATTGTCGCCAAAGGCTGGCTGCTTATCATTACGCTGGGGTACGTCATTACCGGGCAGTATTCGTTTATGCAGGTTTGACAAGGCTCCTCCTTTATTCTCGATGTTCTGGCCTTCACCCTGTCCCGGCCATTACACCGGGCGTTTGGCTACTATGCCGTCTGCTGACTTCTGCCTGATCACCGGTCAGAATTGCTTCTGTCAGCGCTAT
>NZ_PNCP01000185.1:0-351 GCF_005886115.1 Pseudoalteromonas sp. S4492 | reverse complement strand
CAGATAGAGATATGGTTTTCCATTCTGGTGAGACGCTTTCTGAAACGAAACAGTTTTACGTCAACTGAAGACCTTAAGGTACGACTTCATCAGTTTGTGGACTTCTTCAATGAGAAAATGGCCAAGCCTTTTAAGTGGACTTACAAAGGTCGACCATTGCAGGTGTGATACTGTACGGATATTAGAGCTTCGCTGCACTAGTGTATTGTCTCGATTTCTAAGCTGCCTGCTCGGCAGTGAACTTAAAGACTATCTTGCTAGTGCAGGAAAGCTCTAATACCCATACAAGCAAAAATATGCTTTGATTCGCATCCCTTCTTTCGAAAAGCAATAGCACGGATGCCATCAAAG
>NZ_PNCP01000184.1:0-269 GCF_005886115.1 Pseudoalteromonas sp. S4492 | reverse complement strand
AAGGTATTATTTATTTTAGGTCCGGGTTTAGCTATGACGGCAGCACTTATGACTTGTGCCGTTATTCCATGGAGTACTTCAGTGGAGTTTTTTGGGCGTAAGATTGATTTGCAAATTGCCGATATCAATATTGGTATATTATACATTTTTGGTGTGGTAAGCTTGGGCGTATACGGTATTATGATTGGGGGATGGGCTTCTAATAATAAATTCTCTTTAATGGCAGCGCTACGCGGTGCCTCGCAAGCTATAAGTTATGAACTGGCTAT
>NZ_PNCP01000183.1:0-340 GCF_005886115.1 Pseudoalteromonas sp. S4492 | reverse complement strand
CCAGACAGGTAATACTCAACCTATTGAAGTTGGATACTTCAGTGAAAGCAGGTATCGAGAATAAACGAAAAACCTGTGGCTGGAGCGAAGACTACATGATGAAAGTGCTCGGATTGATCAACGAATGATCATGTTTTTGCCCTGCACTATGGTGAAGCAGAACAACTTCCCCTAAACAAGCATGGCAGACCGCCTAAGAGTTTGTTTCGTTTGGGCCTGGATATGCTCAGGCGGGTATTGAAGAATCTGTGTTCAAAAAACGATCAGATCGGCTTGAGGGAAATGATTCGTGTTTTGTCCCGTACATAGGACACAGACTTTTTGCTGGGAGGTTCTGACT
>NZ_PNCP01000182.1:0-360 GCF_005886115.1 Pseudoalteromonas sp. S4492 | reverse complement strand
ATAGGAGCATCAATTTCCTGGTTGCTCGTACCATCAATGTTGAAGACTTCACCCTGTTCGCTGATATGGCCTTCCAGAGTCATGATATTGATCATGGGAAGACCGCAGCGCTTACCGACTTCATTGTCATTAAAGTCATGAGCCGGAGTGATTTTTACACAACCGGTGCCTTTTTCCATGTCCGCATGTTCATCGGCAACAATGGGAATGCGACGGTTGACCAGTGGCAGAATAATGTCTTTCCCGATCAGGGCTTTGTAGCGCTCATCTTCGGCATTAACGGCAACACCTGTGTCGCCCAGCATGGTTTCCGGACGAGTAGTTGCTACCACAATGTAGTCTTTGCCTTCAGCGGTTTTC
>NZ_PNCP01000181.1:0-312 GCF_005886115.1 Pseudoalteromonas sp. S4492 | reverse complement strand
AGTTAGAGCCAGCTCTCTGAACATCGGTATAGAGCGAGTTACCACTCATGTCCTTAATTTGGACCCAGCAGTCTTCAGCAAACTGAATGGCCAAACTGACCAGAGAGCTGTCAACTTCGGGAAGTGACTCTGCATTATTCAGAACAACAGCAGAGGTCATTTCAGGTTCAGCTTCCAATGAATCCGCCAAACCTGGTTCTTCTGCTTCTTCTGACATGGAATCAACCTGTGATTCTGGCTCTGGATCAGTCACTTCGACATCAGAATCATCAAAATCAATTTGAGCAGGTAACAGTTCTTCATCAGAAACCT
>NZ_PNCP01000180.1:0-339 GCF_005886115.1 Pseudoalteromonas sp. S4492 | reverse complement strand
AAAACAGGAGATGAAACAGTAATGCCGGAGGCAACTATAGATGAACAAACTTATTTACAAATACAGGATTTTAGAAAATATATGGATAGTTTAAAATTGAACAGAACGAATGAATACGACAGCATTCTGCAAGCCCGGCCGGGTTTGATGGATAGTGTGCAGGTGCTGGAAAAAATTTATTTATCACAAAAACAAAAATGAAGTGTATGAGCAGTGTGCAAAGGTCGCAGGTCTTCCTGAGAAAAAGAAAAATGATGCTGGTGTTACCGCTACTGGTAATGCCATTTCTTACAATGGCTTTTTGGGCATTAGGGGGCGGAAAAAGTAATGAACCTGTTA
>NZ_PNCP01000018.1:0-54860 GCF_005886115.1 Pseudoalteromonas sp. S4492 | reverse complement strand
AAACCTGTCGCTAACTGCGTTAAAAATTTCTCATTTAGAACAACTAAATAACGAAATTTTTGCCTTGCTATCAACGAGGTTTTATTGCCTCAAAATAGACTACTTAATTAAGCGGATTGGTATAAGAGCAATTAAAGAGCGTGACACTTTTTATATTTTTTGCCGCTACCACAAGGGCATTCATCATTACGGCCAATTTTAATATCTGCAACTGGCGTTATATCACCATCAAGGTAACGCCATAAGCCATCTTCTTTAATAAAACGCGACTTTTCGTGTAACTCACAATACAAGTTTTGGTAAAAGTAATTTGCTTTAAATTCTACAAAGCCTTCTTGCTCGTTATGTTCAGTCTCTAAAACACTGAGTTTGGTAAAACGGCAGCTATTAGCAAAATCTTTAATTTCGCGAACCGGGTTCGCGGCTTGCTGGCTTTGTGCATAAGTACTAAATACATATTTTGCATCTTTTAGCGCGTATGCACTAAAACGAGAACGCATAAGTTGCTCTGGGGTATCAGCTTGGCTTGCACCGGTATGAAAAGGCTGGCAGCAAAGCTCGTAAGTCGATTCGCTGCCACAAGGACAAAGGGAGTGTGTGAGTGATGTCATAACAACTTACCTAAAAATGTAAATTGTTATTTTAACAAGCCTATTGTGGCTGCGGTACTAAATTGTTTAATTGAGCGCTTTTTGTAAAGCAATAAAACTTAGCTGATGCCTGATCTAGGTTTAAGTTCATCGAATCAAGTTGATGATTGTTTACAATATCTGTCCATGTGATCACAGCAGCAAAGTTACCGTTATGTAATGCTGAGCTAAGTACGTATTCAAGGTTTACTAAATGCTTTTGTCTGATCACAAGTAGTTTGCTGGTATCAATTGAACACGAATCTAATAATGCTTTGCTAGGAACATGATCAGGTGCAATTAATAGTGTCCATGCATTTTGGCTATTGTAATGATGTAATACTTTTAATAGCTCAAAGGTTGCTGATATTTCGTCTTCAATTTGAATTAAATTAACAGACGCTTTGTCGTTATCTTGTTGGTAGCTTTTAACTGTTCTTAAGGTAATTGGCTGTAACATAACTTTCACTCACTGGTTGTTTATACAGTATGTGTATACAGTAGTTTATACAGTGTTTTTGCGCAAGTACTTTTTTGCTATTTTTTAACCAATGATTCAGTTTTATGTTAATTAAAATGATTTAGTTCTTATTAAACATGTAGTTATAATTTTGGTTTGCAGAGTTAAAAAGCTAAAAAATTTAGCATTTAACTCATACAGTGTTTTGTACAGTACTGTGTAAGACGTAACATTTTTCTTTTATACAGGTGTTTTGCATAAAAAAGCCGGTATAAATACCGGCTCTTTATCTTTGCAATCTTGCTACTTATCTAAATAAGTATTCAAAAACTCAAGATATGCGTTTGAGGCTTTTATGCGGTTTTCCTTTTTAGTAAAACCATGGCCTTCATCATCAAATAATACATATTCGACAGGCACACCATTTGCCTTAACAGCGGCAACGAGTTCATCGCTTTCAACTTGTAAAACGCGAGGGTCGTTAGCACCTTGGATCACCATTAATGGCTTGGTGATGTTTTTAGCATGAAATAGTGGCGAAATTGCACGGTGACGTTCACCGTCTGTAGCTGGGTCGCCCATTTCGTCATACAGCGCCTTTTTAAAGCTTTCCCACCATGGTGGAATCGAGTTTAAGGTTCTAACCCAGTTTGTTACACCAAAGATGTTGATACCTACTTTGAACTCTTCAGGTTCAAAGGCAAGTGCGGCGGCGGTCATAAAGCCACCGTAACTTCCTCCTATGATGCCAATTTTGTCAGCATCGACCCAATCGAGGCTTTGTAGATGCTTTTTGCCGTATACGATATCTTGTAAATCATCAGTGCCATGCTTTTTGTCATCTAAATGGAAGAAGGTTTTACCATAGCCTGAGCTGCCACGGTTATTGACCGCAAAAATGGCATAACCGTGATTGACTAGATGCTGCTGCATTGCACTATAGCCTGTGCGGCTTTGGCCGCCAGGGCCGCCGTGCACCCACACTAAAGCTGGTACTTTGTTGTTGCTGTTAGCTTGCTTAGGCTTATATAAAACCCCAGGGATTTCTAAACCATCAAAACTTTTAAAGCGCACAATTGTGCTTTCAACCAAGTCATTTTGATTAATTGCATCACTTAATGTGTTGGTTAACTGTTTTGCTTTCGATTCACCGAGTTGCCACACAAATAGGTTACTTGGTGAGGTATCTGAATTTAAATAAAACGCCATGGTCTTTTCATCAGCTGAAAAATTAACACCACGTAAGTTACCAGCAGGCAGCGATGGCATGGCTATGCTTTTACCTGTGGTGGTATCGGTTATCGACACCTTAGTGCTTGCGTCGGCATTAACACCGCTTACTTGATAACGACCAGATTCAGAGAAGTAAATAAAGCTCACATCCCACTCATCTTTGAGGGCAGGGCTGTGCTTGCCGGTCGTTAAGTCATAGCGCCAAATTTCTGCAAACTCACCTTTAGCATCGGTTGAGTAATACAGTGATTTATTGTCTGTTGAGAAGGTTTCAGGGCCGTATTTGGCGTCGTCGTCATGGCGGGTAATGAGCTCTGGCTTCAGTGTTTTTTTACGCGTATCGAGAATGAACACATCGCTGTCTTTGTTCGAATTATTTTTAGATAAAGCAATAAAACGGCCATCAGGGCTGATCGCACCGACATCCAGTCCCATGGTGTTTTGATAAACAAGGGTTACTTCATAACTGCTAGCATCGACGCGATAAAGGTCCATAAACTTAGCATCACGTTGATTGCTGGTTATAAAAAATTGTTTCGCATCTTCAGTGAAGCCTGCAAAACCCGCGCGGGTTTCTTCACCTGGCGTAAGATCTTTAACTGTGCCGTCTGTTTCGCGAACATAGATGTGATAACGCTCGTTACCGCCAGAGTCTTTGGTAAATAATACGCGCTCATCATTAGGGAAATAAGCTACTGCATAAGTACTGTCTTCAAAGTCTGTTAAGCGGGTTTTTTTGGCTGTTTTTATATCTACTTCGTACAGGCTATAAATGCCGCTTTCGTCACTGCTAACGAGTATTTTGTCGCCTTTTGGTGAAAAGCTGCTGCCCATAATTGACGTTGTGTCAAAAAAGGTTTCAGCGTCATACTGTTTTACAGTTTGGTTTTGTTGCACGGTTTCGGTGCTGCTTGTTGATTGGGTTGATTGTGAACATCCTGCAAGTGCAAGGCTAAGTGCGCATGCAACAGCTGCTAGTTGAAAACTCGGTTTCATTGTAATTATTCCTTATCTATTTTTCGCTATAGAGTCTTGCCTGTTCATTATATAAACGCAAGTTTTACCAGTCCGATATTTGTTACAAATCATGTAACTAATTAGGGACAAGGAATGCGCTAGAGGGTTTATAAACAAAAAAACCAGCGCAATTTGCGCTGGTTTGGTTTTTCATAACAATTGGAATTGTTTTGCTAGCTTAAGCAGCGTCAGCTTTTTTATCGCTCTCGCCGCGGGCTACTTTACCTGCAACTAAGTCTGCTGGGTCAAAGTCGTCAACGTTAATAACGTCAAGACGGGCTTTTTCAACAGCAGCTAATTTGTCGGCTTCAGCTTGGCTTAAAATACCTGCTTCTAGGCCCATTTGCGCTACTTTATCAAGTTGGAAGAAAGGCAGTTTCACGCCTTTTTCACGGCATACCTTATCAAACAGAGGCTCAACTTCTAGTACGTCTTTAAGCGTTTGCTCTTGACGACCAACAAGGTTAAGTGGCTCGTTTTTAAGGTAAATGTAGTTAGCTAAACGGTTACGAGTTTCGCTTGGTACTTGTAATAAGTGTGCAAGTTTGTGCTCAAGCTTATCAGTAGGTTTACGAACTGGACGACCGAATGGGAATAACATGATTTTTAGCATTGCACGTAGTGGTGCAGATGGCATGTTATTGATTAAGTCAGCAAGTGCACGTTGGCAGTGGTAAAGGTGATCTTGGCAGCTCCATTGAACAAGCGCAAAATCTTCTTTTTTACGGCCTTCGTCGTTGTAACGTTTAAGTGTTGCAGATACAAGGTATAAGTAGCTTAGTAAGTCACCTAAACGTGCAGAGATACGCTCTTTACGTTTTAATGACCCACCAAATACCGCCATGCTAATATCTGACATTAATGCTAATGATGCACTGAAACGCGACGCAACACGATAAAACTCAGCGGTTTCGTCTTTGTACGGCGTACTTGTAAAACGTGCATTTGTGAATGCTAACCACTTAGTGCGAACAAGGTTCGAAATAGTAAAGCCAATGTGGCCCATTAACGCTTTATCGAATACTGCAAGCGCTTCTTCACGGTCTTCAATTGCACAAGCGCCTAGTTCAGTTAACACGAATGGATGACAACGAATTGCACCTTGACCATAGATGATCATGTTACGTGTTAAGATATTTGCACCTTCAACGGTAATCGCAATTGGTGCACCTTGGTAACCGCGACCTAGGTAGTTGTTTGGACCAAGCATAATGCCTTTACCACCATGAACATCCATGCCGTGAATTGTTGCTTCACGCATTTGCTCAGTTAAGTGGTATTTAATTATTGCAGATACAACCGATGGTTTTTCGCCAAGATCAACAGCACCTGTAGACATGCTAACTGCAGCATCAGAGCTATATGCGTAACCTGCAAGTTTAGCGAGTGATTCTTCAACACCTTCCATTTGACCAATTGGCAAACGGAATTGACGACGAATACGGCTGTATGAACCTGTTGCAAGCGCAATTGTTTTAATGCCACCTGTAGAGTTAGACGGCAAGGTGATTGCACGACCAACAGATAAACATTCAACAAGCATACGCCAACCTTGACCAGCCATTTTCGGGCCACCAATGATGTAATCAAGTGGTACGAAGATGTCTTTACCGCGAGTAGGACCATTTTGGAATGGTACATTTAGCGGGAAGTGACGACGGCCAATTTCGACCCCTGGGGTATCTGTTGGGATCAGCGCACAGGTAATACCAGGTTCTTTATCATCACCTAATAAACCGTCAGGATCTTGTAGTTTGAATGCAAGACCAAGTACAGTCGCAACTGGAGCTAGAGTAATGTAACGCTTGTTCCATGTTAGGCTAATACCGACAACTTCTTCACCATTCCACTGACCTTTACAAACAACACCGTAATCAGGAATTGCGCTTGCGTCAGAACCGGCTTCTGGTGATGTTAAAGCAAAACATGGAATTTCTTGACCACTTGCTAAGCGCGGTAAGTAATGATCTTTTTGCTCTTTAGTACCATAGTGCTGAAGTAATTCGCCCGGACCTAATGAGTTAGGTACACCTACGATAGATGAAAGTAACGTTGATTTACTTGTTAGTTTTTGTAGTACACACGATTGTGCATAAGCAGAAAACTCTAAACCGCCGTATTCTTTTTTGATGATCATGGCAAAGAATTTATTATCTTTTAGATATTGCCAAACATCTTGCGGTAAATCAGTTAGTTCGTGAGTTGCGTGCCAGTCATCTAGCATGCTACACACTTCTTCAACTGGACCATCAATAAACGCTTGCTCTTCGATAGTCAGTTTAGGTGCTGGGTATTGGTGTAATTTGTTCCAGTCAGGACGACCGCAAAATAGATCCGCTTCCCACCACGTAGTACCGGCATCGATTGCTGATTTTTCAGTTTCCGACATCGTCGGGGTTACTTTTTTGAAAGCAGCGAAGATAGGTTTGATGATGTATTGTTGACGAACGCCAGTCACAGAAAGTGGCACAGCGATAAGTAAGAATAGTAGCCAACTAATTGCGCCAAACGCGCCAGCAAATGTGCCAACAAGTAAAGTCGCAACGGCAATACCTAAGCAGGTATTCCAGCTTGCTCTGTGGTAACTCGCAATACTAAGCAGCACGAGTAAACCAAGTAAAAATATGAGAGTCATTGATTATTCCTTAATAGAGGTCAGACCACCTCTTTTAGAGTAGCGCTTGAAAAGCGAATTATCAAGAGGGGAACAGGGATTAAAACAGTCTGTGCAACGAGTTTTATTCATTTAAAAATGGCTATCAGTGCAAAAACATTTACAGCCAGTGAGGGATTGTTGAGTAATTACTTATAATCAGCGCCGTTATACTGGCAATTAGTTGTGAATTGCTCAGATAGTTCTGAAAATCTGAGCATAGCAGTTGCCATCTTTAACGCTATGTTTAACAATGAGCGCAGGCAGGGATCAGCCCATCATGCCTTCCTTCGATTAGTTTTATAGGTTAAGAGTTCTATGTGTGAGTTGCTTGGCATGTCGGCCAATATACCAACGGATATTTGTTTCAGTTTTTCAGGATTATTAGAACGCGGTGGTAATACTGGCCCGCATAAAGATGGCTGGGGCATCACTTTTTACGAAGGTAAAGGCTGTCGTACATTTAAAGATCCAGAGCCAAGTTGCCAATCAGAAATTGCCAAGTTGGTTAAAGCGTATCCAATAAAAAGTATTTCAGTGATAAGCCATATTCGCCAAGGAAACCGTGGTCGAGTGTGCCTTGAAAATACCCACCCATTTACTCGCGAGTTATGGGGCCGTGAAATTACGTATGCTCACAACGGGCAACTATCGAATTATCATGATTTAAAACCAGATTACTATCGACCTGTCGGTAATACCGACAGTGAGCTGGCGTTTTGTTGGCTGCTCGATAAAATTCGCGAAAAATACCCTAAACGCCCATCAAATATGGCGTCTGTATTTCGTTATGCTGCCAAGCTTGCCCACACACTGCGTGAAAAAGGCGTATTTAATATGCTGCTTACTGATGGAGTTTATGTTTTAGCTTATTGCACCAATAACTTACATTGGATCACACGCCGTGCACCGTTTGGCAAAGCGACATTAATTGATGCAGATATGGTGATTGATTTTCAAAAAGAAACCACACCAAACGATGTGGTTACTGTGATTGCAACACGGCCACTCACCAATGATGAACGCTGGCAGAAAATGGAACCCGGTGAGTTTGCCCTGTTTAAAATGGGCGAAAAAATCTAAATAAAAGATGAAGCGCTATTAAGGCGCTTCATTACTCACTTCATTTGTTACGGCCACTGGCGTGGTCACGGTGAATGAATTAAGCTGCACTTCAAATTGCTCTACGCCTTTTTCACCTTTCCACATACGAACTAGCATGTAGTCCATTTCTGGGGCAAACCAAGCAAGCGCTTGACGTTTATCATTATCGTACAAACGTTTTACTTTTATCGCTTCTACATTACCAACAGGTAGCGAAATCATTTCTGTGCCGATAACTTCAAAGTCGTAATTGCGAAGGTTGCCTTTTTTATCAATCAATGGATACGATAATTGTGTTTTACCTTGCTTTAACTCTTCGCGTACTTGTACTTGGTAAGACAGAGAGTCTTGAAAATCGTCTGACCAATCCAGCTTCAATGGGTATTTACTTTCGCTGCTTTGAACTTGCTTTTGCGCCGCATCAAATTTTAAGCTGTATTCTTTATCAGGCCCGGTGCCCGAACGTTCCATGGTGTAACTTAGCGGAGAAATTTTTTGATCATGGTACGTAAATTTAGATGTTTCTTTTCGTGAGTCTGAAAAAATCATCCATTCGATTTCACTGTGATAAGTGATCACGTAGTTACCGTCTGCGGCTTTTTTCAGCTCGCGTACTGCTTTACCATGGGTTTCGCCTTTACGAAGTACATCGTATTTGGCTTCATATTGAGTGAGGTCGCCAGCTAAAACACTGGTAGGAAGTAATAAAGTGCCCACACAAGCGAGTAGGGCACTTAGATTTTTATTCTGGGTAGTGCGCGCCGTGTGCAGGAAGTTTCTTTTCGTCAAAAACTGCATAATCTGCTTCCATCTTGAGTCGTTGTTCACTGAACCACTTGACCACCAATGGATAGATTATATGTTCTTGCTGATGAACACGTTGTGCGAGTGTCTCTGCGGTATCGTTTTCGAGTACCGGCACTTTGGCTTGAAGAACAACGGGACCGCCGTCTAGTTCTTCTGTGACAAAGTGAACACTAACACCATGAACGTCATCTTTTGCATCTATCGCTCGCTGGTGGGTATTCAGCCCTTGGTACTTAGGCAACAAAGAAGGGTGAATGTTCAACATTTTTCCCTTAAATTTTTGCACTAAGCTAGGTGTAAGAATACGCATAAAACCAGCTAATACAACTAGATTTGGTTCAAAATTGTCAATAATGTCCATTAACTCAGCATCATAGGCCTCGCGCGAGTCAAAATCTTTATGGCTAAGTACATGTGTTTGTATACCTGCATTTTTTGCTCGCTCAAGGCCATAGGCGTCGGCTTTATTACTAATTACAGCGGCGATTTCGGCCTTTATTTCACCACGCGCACACGCGTCGATGATGGCTTGAAGGTTAGAACCGCTACCAGAAATTAATACAACAAGACGACAAGGGGTCATTAGTCACGACCACCTAAAATTTCTACTTGCTCTTCGCCTGCTTTCGCATCTTGGATCTCACCGATATGCCATGCATTTTCGCCAAGATCTTTAAGAATTGTTAAGCTTTGCTCAAGTTTGTCTGCTGGAACAACTAAAATCATACCAACACCACAGTTGAATGTACGGTACATTTCGTGTGTTGTGATGTTGCCGTTTTCTTGTAACCAGTTGAAAACTACAGGCCATTCCCAGCTGTCACCTTTGATAACTGCTTTTGCAGACTCAGGAAGTACGCGCGGGATGTTTTCCCAGAAACCACCACCCGTGATGTGAGATAAGGCGTGTACATCAACCTGCTTGAATAGCTCAAGTAGTTGTTTAACGTAGATACGAGTTGGCTCTAATAGGTGATCGCCAAGTGTTTTGCCTTCAAGCTCAGCGCTCGTGTCTGCGCCAGATACTTCAAGAACTTTACGAATTAATGAGAAGCCGTTTGAATGAGGACCACTTGATGCAAGGGCGATTAATTGGTCGCCTGCAGCAACTTTAGTACCGTCGATAATTTTTGATTTTTCTACAACACCAGTACAGAAACCAGCCATGTCGTAGTCTTCGCCGTCGTACATACCTGGCATTTCAGCAGTTTCACCACCGATTAATGCACAGCCAGAAAGCTCACAGCCTTTACCAATACCTGTTACAACATCAGCCGCAGTATCTACGTCTAATTTACCCGTTGCATAGTAATCAAGGAAAAATAGTGGCTCTGCACCTTGTACAATAAGGTCGTTTACACACATAGCAACAAGGTCGATACCCACTGTGTCGTGCTTTTTAAGATCGATTGCTAAACGTAGTTTTGTACCAACACCGTCTGTGCCAGCAACCAGTACAGGCTCTTTATAGCCAGTTGGTAGTTCGCAAAGTGCGCCAAAACCACCGATACCGCCCATTACTTCAGGACGTCTGGTTTTTTTAACTACGCCTTTAATACGCTCAACAAGTGCATTACCGGCATCGATATCTACGCCCGCGTCTTTATAGCTAAGAGACTGTTTTTGTTCGCTCACAGGTTTTCCTCAAAAAAGTTGCATGTGGGTTGCTTAGAAACGCGCGTATTTTACAACAATTGCACTGGCGCGGCTAGTTGAAAAATCACTTTAACCGACTTGACAAGGACAGTTGTCCGGTTTTTTTGCTTTCAAGTTACAAGGCAAAAGTATCAAGCAAATGACCCTTCTACCTTGAAACTAGAAACTTCTTACTATTTGTTAAGCTTTCGCGGTTAAAATAGCGCGAAGAGGGGCAGGGTAACCTTCAATGGTTTTGCTGGTGTCATTTGGATCTAAAAAGTCGACCAGTGATTCGTTTTCCATCCACTGGGTTTTACGTTGTTCTTCAAGCGTTGTGATTGCACAGTCTTTAACTTGTACATCTTTAAAGCCAACACGTTCCATCCATAGTTTTAATGCCGCGGTGCTTGGGATAAACCACACATTACGCATTTTTGCATAGCGGTCGGTTGGCACTAAAACTGTGTGTTCATCACCTTCAACAACCAGTGTTTCAAGGACTAACTCACCCCCTGGGCGAAGCTGTGCTTTTAATTGCGCTAAAAAGTCGATAGGTGAACGACGATGATATAAAACACCCATTGAAAATACCGTATCGAATGCTTTTAGCTCAGGCAGAGCTTCAACACCTAACGGCAATAAATGCACGTTTTCATCTTGGTGATAATGCTTTATCGCTTGGAATTGGCATAAGAATAAATCAGATGGATCGATACCCACCACAAAATTTGCGCCTTCGCCGCGCATGCGCCACAAGTGATAACCCGAGCCACAGCCAATATCAAGCACTGTGCGGCCTTTTAACGGTTCGATATGAGGCAGTAAACGATCCCATTTCCAATCACTGCGCCACTCAGTATCAATCTCGATACCGTGTAAGCTAAAGGGTCCTTTACGCCATGGCATCATGCGCTTTAGTAAATGCGTTAACTGTTTTTGCTGACCTTCAGATAGTTCATCACCGGTGCCAATTTGTACTTTATCCTGAAGATTCACAAGGTTTGTGCTTACCTCAGGTAAGTTTTTCAGCACTTTTTGCCATTTCGGTAAATCGCCGTGGCTGGCTTCGAGTTCCCAGTGCTTTAATTGACCTGGCAAAGTTTCGAGCCAGTGACTTAGCGGGCTTTGTGCAATCGCAGCGTAAAATTGGTTAAACCATTGAGACATGAAATACTCTTTATATCGTTGTGATGATTACTTGATTGCAATCATCGAGCAGAAGTTAAAACATTGATACCACACTTGCGTTTGGCTAAAACCAATTTCACTTAATCGGTTTAAGTGGGTAGATAAATGATCAGGGCGCATGACATTTTCGATAGCCGTACGCTTTTGGCTGATCTCAAGCTCTGAATAGCCGTTGTGACGTTTGAAATCATGGTGTAAATCAATGAGCAAATTATCGCATTGCTCATTTTCACCTCTAATTTTTTCGCTCAGCAGCAAAACGCCGCCAGGTTTTAAATTTGCGTAAATCTTTTCAAGCACCGCTTGGCGCTTTTCAGGTGGAATAAACTGAAGTGTAAAGTTCATCGCTACCACAGAAGCATTCTCGATGGCTAAATCGTTGATATCACCTAGCGTAACTGTGACCGGCACGTCAGAGCGAAAACCCTGTAAATGTAATTTACAGCGCTCAACCATCGCTTCTGAGTTATCGACGGCAATAATATTACAGTTATCGGTGCGAATATTACGGCGCATACTTAACGTTACAGCACCAAGTGAACAACCTAAGTCGTATAGGTTTGAATTACTTTGCGCATACTCGCCAGCCAGTTTACCTATGGTGCTAACAATGGTTGCGTAACCCGGCACCGAGCGCTGGATCATATCAGGGAAAACTTCTACTACATGTTGGTCAAAGCTAAAGTCTTTAACCGCTTGCTCAGTGGCATAAATACTGTCTTTTTGCGTCACGTGAACAGTCTCTTTAAAAAATAATACCGCTATTTTAGCATTTTTAACTGGATAGTCAGTGATAAATTCAGTAGCTTGGCTAGAATTATCAATAACAAGTACAAAAAAGAGAAGTTTAATGACAAAAAGCAAAGTGATCAGTACAGAAGATATCTTATCAACTCTGTGTCATTCAGTGACTGGAGTTCTGTCTTCAGCAAGCGGTAACGGTATTAGTTATTCTGCCATGGTTCAAAAAATCACCCGCACCTGTATGCGTCCAGACATTGGCTGTTTTGTATTGTTCGATGGTGGCTTTACCGGTCTTGTGGTAACAAACTTCACAGCGCAAGCAGCCATGGAAATTTATCATGACTATATGCGTAACATGGGTATGCCAGAAGACGAAATTGCACAAAGCCATTTATCAGATGATGTGGCAAACGTACTGGGCGAGCTGATGAACCAAATCGTTGGTGACTTTACGTCAAAAGTACGCGACCAACTGCATACTTCTATTACGCAAAACCAACCTAAGATGATGGCGATTAACAAACAGGTACAAATTTCTGTTGATACCACCATGGATAGACCACAAGCACGCCGTGTGACATTCACTACTGCGAAGCAAAATATCTTCTATCTAGAGCTTGCGATGGATAAAACTGAATTTATCAAACTACATGATTTTGATATTTCAGAAGCCGTTGACCCAGATGACATCATCGAAAACGAAGCCAAACAAAAAGCTGAAAAGCAAAAAGCATCATCACAAGCAGACGATGCAGATGATGATTTTATGGCAGAACTTGGTTTGTAACCCAACGACTTGAGCTGTCAGCTATCAGCTTTCAGCCATCAGATAAAATATAAGCGCGGTTTAGTCCGCGCTTTTTTAATGACATTTTGCAAAGATGAATTCTCATTTAACAGTATTATTTTTATTGTACTTCAATGTTTTAGTGCATTGTTACATTTCTGGTGATAGCATCAAATAGTTAAATTTTATTAACTTGCTTTACTGGAGTTAGGCAAAGGAATGGTACTTAAACTTATAAAAAATGGCATTTTAATTTATTTCTTGGTTTTTAGTTCAATTACAATTGCGAGCTCAGAGCATAATAGGTTTAACAATTTTATAGAATTAACAATGCAGTATTCGATTAACCAGCTAGATGAAGAAGGTTTTTTAAAGTCTGCTAAGAATTTGAAAATTGCAAACATAGACTCTATCCAAGCAAAAGTATTTTATTTTATGGTGTTCAATCACCGTAGAGCGCTTGCTGATAAGTTAGGCATTAAAGTCGCCGTACATTTAACCGACCAAGATTGGCAAGAGTTAAAAAAGATTGATGCAGTAATGTATGGTGCTCAAAAGGCAACTTTTGTACAACTACATAACTCTGATGATTTATCGATAGTAGATGCTTTGAAAGACTTAAAAGCTGAATTAATCGCTTTAGACAACAAGCAAGCAATAGCTCAAGTTGCAGCTGATCTAGCACAATACTATTCATTATATAAAGAAGATCATCTGTCTGCTTTGATTGAGTATTTATATGCTATTGATAGTTTACCAACCTACGAAAATTCCCTGGCTGGGTATTTATATTCGAAAGAGTTTGCCCTACAAAGAATTATTTCAAGTTTTTATACTATGGGGGCTTACGAAACCGCCTTAGATTATGTATTGCAGCTTTACGCTTTATCTAATAAATATTTTGAAGTGTTAGACTATTCGACCCCATACTATGAAATGACATTTGTGTTAGCTCACGCAAAGCAATTCAGCAAAGCTTTAAATATCGCAGATTTCTACTTACAGAAAGTACAAAAAGAACGTTTAGAACAGTCATCTCAACTTTACGCAGTAATTGCCAAAAGTGCTGTTTTAATTAAAAGACAACAAGAGGGAGACCTTAAAACTGCTCAATCCTTACTTCTAAATGCTGAAACGGATCTGAATTCAGATAATTATGCTGTAAAAGCACGCAGCTTAGTAGTTAAAATTTTACTCGATTCCATCAATGGAAAGCTTCCAGAAGCTGAGAAGTCTGTTGATATTCTTAAGGAGTTTATTCAATCTAACCGTTCTATTTTTAGTCAGTCTGATTTAAGAGATCTCAACGAATTACAAAAGCTGGTTTTTGAATTTCTGGGTAAACCTGAACTGGCGAACAAAGCTATGATGGATAAATTTGAGTTTGAAAAAGATTTTATGCTTTCTGCTTTTAATAACTCTTTGAATAACGTGGGGAATTACTTACAAAGAGACATAGAAATACTGGCCCTCAAGGGATATAAAGCAGAAACTGAAAAACAAGCACTTAAAATTGAAACACAAAACCTGCGATTTCTTGTAATGGCTCTCATAATCACAATGTTAATCTTCTTAATTTCATGGTTAATTTGGCGACAGCTTTCTATTAAAAAGATCGCTGAAACAGATTCTCTGACTGGAGTTATGAATCGGAGAGCTATGTATACTTGGTTAGAAAAAAGAAAGCCTCGAAACTCGTTAAAATGCATCTGCTTATTAGACTTAGATCACTTTAAACAAATTAACGACAACTACGGGCATTTAACTGGCGATGAAGTGCTTACATCTTTTAGTCATTTTGTACAAACTCGTATTCGTAAGACAGATAAATTAAGTCGTTTTGGCGGTGAGGAGTTTTTACTTGTTTTAGACTCAATAGATAAAGAAAAAGCGCAAATTTTGATAGATAACATACGTGAGTCATTTCAAAACTATATAAATTGGCATACAACAACTTCTAACTTTTCTACTAGCTTCTCAGCAGGAATCATTGAGGTAAGTGGTGACTTTGAGTTGAAACAAGTGTTAGCTCAATGCGATGTGCTTTTATACAAGGCAAAAGAAAATGGCCGTGCTAGAAGTGAATCAGCTTGCTTCGAGGTTTAAATGGTCTAGTCCACAGCTTATAGCTTTGAACTTAAAGCTCGTTTAAAGCTTACATTCATCCAATTTATGCTTTACTCATAAAGCCTTAAATGGATTTGATGATTGCATGAATTACTTAAAAAACTTTATAACTAAATTTGTTTTCATGATGCAGAAGCGGCCGGGGTTGATGGCGGTGTTGGCTTTTTGTAGTGGTGTAACGAGCTATGTCTTTGTTGAGCGAAAAGAATCGTTTTCGCAACTTATCTCTATTTTGCTATTAGTCACTTGGTTGTGGTTGTTAATAGATAACTGGCTAAGAGATAAAGTAGAGGAGCGTTTTGGTGTGGCTGTGTCGCCCAACGTGATGCGCTTTGCGCTGCAAGTTGTGCAGCAAGAAAGTTTGTTTTTTGCTTTACCATTTTTCTTGGCGGTGACTACTTGGGACCATGGTCAGGCCGCGTTCACCGCTTTAATTATTCTTTGTGCGTTCGTTTCTGTTGTTGACCCCCTCTATTACAAAAAGCTTGCAAGGCACAGTGTCTGGTTTAGTGTGTTTCATAGCTTTTCTTTGTTTGTTGTGCTGTCGGTTACCTTACCCATTTTATTAAAGTTAACGACCAGCCAAAGTTTTGAAATTGCGCTGATCACGGCTGTTATTTTAACTGTCCCTAGTCTTGGCAATTTGATGCCCAATGCTAAATGGTGGCGTTTCCCGTTATTGGTGTTATTGCTTTGTGCTTTAAGTGCAGGGCTTTGGCAATTACGTAGCTTTGTGCCACCTGCGGCACTGCGTTTAACCGATATGAGTATGTCATATCAGTTAGATGCACAAGCACGTAAACCGCTTTCGCCAATATCAGAACTCACTGAGCAGAGCTTACATGAAAAAGGTCTATATAGTTTTAGTGCGGTAAAAGCACCGCGAGGGTTAAATGAAAAAATCTTCCATGTTTGGGTGCATAATCGAAAAGAAGTTGACCGCATAGCCTTGGATATTTCTGGTGGTCGTAAAGAGGGTTATCGAGCGTGGAGCCATAAAACGAATTTCCCTGCTAATGCTGCAGGGAAATGGGTCGTTAAAGTGGTTACCGAGTCTGGGCAGCTGATAGGGCAAAGAAGATTTGAGGTTACAGAAATATAGCGCTAAGTTACAAGCTGAAAGCTTCAAGTTTAAGAAGTGCGAGCTTAATGCTTAAGACTTACAGCTTTAAGCTTTGCGCTTAGTACGGGTTCTTCCCTTCACCTACCAGCACACTGAATA
The DNA here is from genome assembly GCF_005886115.1 of Pseudoalteromonas sp. S4492. Classification (NCBI taxonomy): domain Bacteria; kingdom Pseudomonadati; phylum Pseudomonadota; class Gammaproteobacteria; order Alteromonadales; family Pseudoalteromonadaceae; genus Pseudoalteromonas; species Pseudoalteromonas sp. S4492. The sequence goes on along the minus strand of NZ_PNCP01000018.1, from coordinate 39,251 downwards.
TTCTTAAATCCAGTTCTAGTTGATGGTATTGCGGCTCCATGTGGCAGCAAAGTTGATAGAAGGCTTTGTTGTGGTCTTTTTCTTTAAAATGAGCCAGCTCGTGTACGACGAGTGCTTTGAGAAGTGGTTCAGGTGCGCGAAGCAGGTCGCTATTAATGGCAAGATCGTGTTTTCGGGTTTTACCTTGCATACGAAAAGTATGGGTGCCTAAGGCATTTGTGACCATATCGCCTTGTTTTTTGAATGCAGCACGGCCAAAAGGCAGGGCATTTTTAAGGTAGCGCTTTTTCAGCTCAGTGGCGTAACTGTATAAAGCTTTATCGCTGGTAATGCTATGCGCATCAGGGTATTTGCCCTTTAGGTATTTTGCGGCCCTGTCGCCATTAAATAGCTGTAACACTTGCTCAATGATGTGCGGCGGGTAACCTTGAAAATAACGGCTGTAATCTTTCATGTTTTCTCTGATAAATCGGGCGCTAAAATAAACTGCTTTGGCTTGCTTCGCGTTCACCTATAAACGGCGCAAGCACGGGGTGATTGTAACCTAAATCTTGGCAGAACTGTCTTGCTAAAAGTGGCGACTGGCGATTATCTGCGGTATGAAAAAACAAATAGGGTGATTTTCCTTCATCAAGCCATTGTTTTACTTTTTGTAGCCATGGCTGGTAATACGACTTGTATTCATGTTCAAGACTGGCAATCACAAAGCGTAACATTGGCTGATTTCCTGTTGCAATGGCATGCACAGGTAAATAAGGCTTTTTCTTTTGCGCATCAATGAGTGCATCGGTATTGGCGGGTACAGCAAATAAAGCGCGGGTATCCATACTGATACGGTCTATATTATTTTCAATTAATAGCTGATTTAAACGAATTTCTGCATCATCTTTTTGAAAGAAACCGGGGTGACGTACTTCTATACCGTAACTAAGTTGTTTGGGGAGTTGTGCAATAAAATTAGCAAGCAGTGGCAGTGCATCTGGGCCAAAGGCACGGGGTAGCTGCAACATAATTTGCCCCGTTTTAGCAAAAATTGGCTCAAATAAGTTTAGCCACGCATTAAGCTCACTAGTTATATTCGTCAGCTGTAATTCGTGACTAAAACGCCGATGAAACTTAAAAGTAAATTTAAAGTCTTCGGGTACCGCATCATGCCAGCGTAATAATGACTCGTGACTCGGATCAGCATAAAAACTGGTGTTGCCTTCGACTGAGTTAAAGCATTGCGCATACTCACTGAGCATGTCGGCGCTTTTACAGTGACTAGAGAGCAAATTTCCTTTCCATGCGGTGCTAGACCACTGCGGACAACCTAAATACAGCATTAAATCAACCAATAAATTTAAACTTTAGCTAGTGTATCAAAAGAAATGTTTGCTCAGAAGTCGAGGTATATATTTAGCCCCCGACAGGCACTGCTGGCACTCGCATTTTGCGATGGTTTGGGTATAATGCTCTGCCTTAAATGATTACTTTGTATAGTGGCTTTTGCTCTCAAAATAGCGAACTCTTAAGAGCAGGCGGCTATAAGTCTTTAACTGACAGGAATACTATGCGCTCTATATATTGCGGACAGCTAAATAAATCTCACGTAGATCAAGAAGTTGAACTATGTGGTTGGATCAACAAACGCCGTGACCTTGGTGGCCTTATCTTCGTCGATTTACGTGACAGAGAAGGTTTAGTACAAGTTGTTTTTGATCCTGAAGTAGAAGGATTAATGGATACTGCGAATAAACTACGTCAAGAGTTTTGTGTGCAGTTAAAAGGTGTTGTTCGCGCACGCCCTGATAGCCAAGTAAATAAAGACATGGCAACAGGTGAAGTTGAAATTTTAGGCACAAGCTTAACTATCATCAACCGTTCAGAGCCATTACCACTTGACTTTAATCAGCAAAACTCTGAAGAGCGCCGCTTAAAATACCGTTACCTTGATTTACGTCGTCTTGAAATGAGCGACCGTATCAAACTTCGTGCAAAAGCGAGCAGCTTTGTGCGTCGTTTCTTAGATGACAATGGTTTCTTAGATATCGAAACACCGGTACTAACAAAAGCAACACCTGAAGGTGCGCGTGACTACTTAGTACCTAGCCGTGTTCACAAGGGTAGCTTCTACGCTTTACCTCAGTCACCACAGTTATTTAAACAATTATTAATGATGTCGGGCTTTGACCGTTACTATCAAATTGTTAAATGTTTCCGTGACGAAGATTTACGTGCTGACCGTCAGCCAGAATTCACACAAATCGATTTAGAGACGTCATTCATGAGCTCTGATGAAGTGCGTGCAATGACTGAGAAAATGATCCGTGAAATGTGGCAATCATTATTAGACGTTGACTTAGGCGACTTCCCAGTAATGCCATACAGCGAAGCAATGAGTTTATATGGTTCTGATAAACCAGACCTACGTAACCCAATGCAGCTTGTTGACGTTGCTGATTTAGTAAAAGACGTTGAGTTTAAAGTATTCTCTGGTCCTGCTAATGACGAAAAAGGCCGTGTTGCTGTATTAACTGTACCAGGCGGTGCTGAGCTTTCTCGTAAACAAATCGACGATTACACTAAATTCATCGGTATCTATGGCGCGAAAGGCCTAGCATGGATGAAAGTTAACGACCGTGCTGCGGGCGTTGAAGGTGTACAATCACCAATCGCTAAGTTCTTAAACGAAGAGGTGATCAACCAGTTACTTGAGCGTACTAACGCACAATCTGGCGATATCATTTTATTTGGTGCTGATAAGCGTAGCGTTGTAAACGAAGCGATGGGTGCACTACGTCTTAAGATTGGTGTTGATTTAGGCATTACTAATCTTGATAGCTGGAAACCTTTATGGGTTGTTGACTTCCCGATGTTCGAAGAAGACGACGAAGGTACATTGCATGCGGTTCACCACCCATTCACTGCACCAAAAGGTATTTCTGCTCAAGAGCTTGAAGCAAACCCAGCTGGTGCATTATCAGATGCATACGACATGGTATTAAACGGCTACGAAGTTGGTGGTGGTTCGGTACGTATTCACAATGCTGACATGCAAGAAACTGCATTCAGAATCTTAGGCATTGACGCACAAGAGCAACAAGACAAGTTTGGTTTCTTACTTGACGCACTTAAATACGGTACACCACCGCATGCGGGTCTTGCGTTTGGTCTTGACCGTTTAGTTATGTTGCTATGTGGTACTGATAACATTCGTGACGTTATTGCTTTCCCTAAAACAACACAAGCATCATGTTTATTAACAGATGCACCAAGCAAAGCTAATGCAGATGCATTAACTGAGCTTGCAATTAATGTTGTAGCGAAAGACGCTGAATAATTCATAATAACTTGAATTATAAGACTTAATGAATAATAACCCTAAGGTGTATGCCTTAGGGTTTTTTTGTGTTTAAATGAATTTTTAGTATGTTCTTCAAGGAAAGAGTATGAATGTCAATCTAACTTTAATGGGCCAAATAATTTTTATTTTGATCCCTGTGTTTGCTGTTATCAGTTATTTCTTGGGTAAGCGCAAAACCTCCACACCTATCAGAATGGCCATTATTGGTGGGTTACTTGCGTTAGTTCCCTTATTTGGTCTTATTTTTATTGCAGTACTTGCATTTAAACAAGATATTGAGACCACCGCGTGATCGCAAGCCATTCCCTCTATTTTGAACACACTTTTGAAGTAAACCTAGCAGGGCAAACATTTTCACATTGCGAATTTGAGCAATGTGAATTTGTCGACTGTGACTTTAGCAATAGCCAGTTTGAAAACTGCCGGTTTATAGAATGTGAGTTTAAAAACTGTAATTTAGCTGCCCTTGGTCTTAGATACACCTCACTTGAAGAAGTGAGCTTTAAAGAGTGTAAATTAACCAGTGTACGCTTTACTGATGTTGATTGGCCGCTACTCGCCAGCCGTGCCCCAGTGAGTTTTGTTGGCTGTGAACTTAGCCACAGCAGCTTTTTTGAGCTTAGTTTAAAGGCTTTAAAAATGCGCAGCTGCTTTGCCAAAGATGTTGATTTTAGACATGCAGATTTAACATCTGCTGATTTTACTGATACGGATTTTCGTGACAGCTTGTTTCAACAAACTAATCTCAGTAAAGCTAATTTTATAGGTGCTAGTCACTTTGCCATTGATATAACTGCTAACAATATCAGTAAAGCCAAATTTGAACGTTATGCCGCTTTGGACTTGCTCGCAGGGCTCGATATAGAGCTGGTGGATTAAATATTTTTGCTAATTAAGGTTAAGGAAAGTTATGGATTTAAGTCCCATCACCTTGGAAGGTCAATTTGTTAAATTAGTGCCGTTAACGCTTGAGCATCGCGATGCTTTAGTAAACGCCGCTACGGATGGAAAGCTTTGGGAATTGTGGTTTACCTCGGTGCCCAATGAAGCACGTGTTGACGATTATTTAAACATGGCGTTTGAACAACAGTCACTTGGTCGCGCATTACCATTTGCTGTTATCGATAAACACACCGATGAGGTGATAGGCTCAACTCGCTTTTGTAATATCGACAGTAAAAACCGCCGTTTAGAAATTGGTTACACCTGGTATGCCAAGCGCTTTCAGCGAACTGGGGTTAATACTGAATGTAAAAAACTGCTACTGAGTTATGCATTTGAAACACTTAATGTGATTGCTGTTGAGTTTCGTACCCATTGGCATAATCAAGCTTCGCGCAATGCCATTGCTCGCTTAGGGGCGAAACAAGATGGGGTTCTTCGTAATCATCAAATCATGGCCGATGGATGCGTCCGCGATACTGTGGTGTTTTCAATTATTGATGGTGAGTGGCCGATGGTTAAACGTAGCCTAGAATTCAAATTAGCGCAGTCATAAAATGTTAGATATTAAAAAGGCGGCGCTATTGCTCGCTTTAACTCTTAGCGGGCAAACAGCCTTTGCAAACCAAACAGAGACACTGTTTGATACTAAGCGAGCCCGCCATATTCCGGTGACCATTACAGCAGCCGATAGCGAATGCACGGTAAAGAAAAAGTGCCCCGTGGCATTTATTGGAGCAGGCTATGGTATGGCGCATACAGAGTATCAATTTGCCCAGCAGGCCTTTCATCAGCATGGTTATTTAACGGTTGAAGTGGCTCATGAGTTAAAAGGCGATCCGAGTTTAAACCCTGAGCCACCCTACATGACCACACGCATGGAAAACTGGCACCGCGGTGTACAAACCCTTGAGTTTTTAGCCGTAGAACTTGCAAAGCGTTATCCTGCGTATGACTTTAATCAGCTCACTTTATTTGGGCACTCAAATGGGGGGGATATTGCAGCATTATATGCGGCTATTTATCCCGCTAAGGTAGCTAAGCTGATCACCCTTGATCATCGCCGTATGCTGATCCCGCGAAACAAAAATATTGCTGTACTGACACTACGCGGTAGCGATTACCCAGCAGATGACAACGTATTGCTAACGCCGCAAGAGCTCGCAGTATACCCAGTGACGCAAATTAAGCTTAAAGATTCGCGCCATAACGACATGTATGATGGTGGCCCAAAAGCGCTTGTAGCACGTATGAGTAAAGAACTTAACGCGTTTTTATCTCGCTTTTAATGCTCAGCTAAAACTGAGCATTAATATCGCTGCGAAAATTAAAATAGCCCATCTCGACAAGGTTGTTATACACACCCTCAATATTCAGTGGTAGCCATTGCTGGTACATTTTTAAATGGCTGTATTGAGGCAAGCTTATTTCTTTTTGTAAGGTCGCAAGGTTCTTACCTTTTAACATGCCATCGCGCACTGTAGTGTGTAAGTCTTGAATATAGTGTAAATAAGAGACAACATCATCGCGGTTGCCAGTATCTGCATGGCCACCTATAAATGCAGCAAATGTGGGTTCATTTAACACTGCTTTAGTTGAATGCAGCATGCCGTTAATATCGTAACCAATCAAATTTTTATATGGCATGCGGCCAAGTACAATCCAATCAACAACATAAAGTACATTGGCAGGCATAAAACGCATACTGACATTACCACGGCCATTATTGGGCCCATAGTATTTCAGTTGCACGTAGCTATCACCTAAATTGACTTTGAGTGTATCGGTAAATGTAAGATCAGGCAGGGCAGTAGGCACTTTATTTAATTTAAGGTCCTCAGCTGCAAATTGATGAGCGACGACCGTTGTGTTGTTATCGATTAGCTCATGACCGCCCATTGCATGGTCAACATGGCTATGGCTGTACAACATGTACTTGATATCGGCGTTAAAGGTTTTTTTGATATAGCTTTTTAAATATTTTGCGGCATCGCTATTAATAGGATCAGTCACCAAGGCAAGGTTATCAACAATCATAAAAGCGCTGTGGTAATGGCCAGCACTAAAGCGATATACATTGTCTTTAATGTTTTCGACTTTATAGTTTGCTGGTTCTGCACAGATGGCCTGATTAGTAACGAATATGAGCGCACAGAAAAGTAAGATTTGCAGACTTTTGAACATTAGCGATCCTTTTGCGTTGAAATGTGTCTAACTAACCATATCAAAGTTTAGCTAATAGTACATATTATACTACTTAAAGGCTTAGTTGATCTGCATCAAAGTTAAGGAGCTAAGCAAGGTGGGGCGGACATAAGTCCTTATGTTTTTGCCTGTGTTTCTCTATCCTCGCGAAGCGCTATAATGAAGAAATGCTATGCTTAGCACAGACTTCTAGAACCTTATTCACTGGAAAAGACAAATGCAACATTTACCTACCGTTGATTATAAAGCGAGCGATGCGGCCGCTCAATTTGTTGAGTCACTAAGAAACACAGGTTTCGGTGTATTAAAAAATCACCCAATTCCTCAGTCATTAGTTGAGTCTATTTACAAAAATTGGCAAGAATTCTTTAATTCTGAGCAAAAGCACGAGTTTTTATTTTCAAAAGAAACACAAGATGGTTACTTCCCACCATCAGTGTCAGAAGTTGCAAAAGGCTTTACCGTTAAAGATATTAAAGAGTACTACCACGTTTATCCAAAAGGCCGTGTTCCAGCACAGCTAGAAGAAGAAATTCGTGAGTACTACCGTTTAGCAAATGAGTTTGCAGCGACATTATTAAGTTGGGTTCAAGCTGAAGCACCAGAAGAAGTGCGTGCTAAGTTCTCTATTGACCTTAAAGATATGATTGCTAACTCTGAGCAAACACTCCTGCGTATTCTTCATTACCCACCAATGACAGGTGATGAAGAGCCAGGTGCAATCCGTGCAGCAGCGCATGGCGACATCAACTTATTAACTGTATTACCTGCGGCAAATGAGCCAGGTTTACAAGTACAAAAAACAGATGGCGGTTGGTTAGACGTACCATGTGATTTTGGTAACCTGATCATCAATATTGGTGACATGCTACAAGAAGCGTCAGGTGGTTACTTCCCATCAACGATTCACCGTGTGATCAACCCAACGGGTAAAGCGTCAACTAAATCACGTATTTCGTTACCATTATTCTTACACCCGCGTCCTGATGTTGTGCTTTCTGAGCGCTACACAGCAGACAGCTACTTACAAGAGCGTTTACGCGAGCTTGGAGTTAAGTAAAAATTGGTTATAAAGAGAAAGCGGCATTAAAGCCGCTTTTTTTATGCCTTAAATTTGTCTGCTAAGTTCAGCATTAAGTGTTAGTTTGCAAATAATTCCATGCATTATTGACTATCCTAGGTATAATGCGCGCACTTCGCCGAATCGGCTGAATTTTTTAAAGAGAGATAGTATGAGTTTTGATGGGTTAGGTTTATCACCAGCTTTAGTAAATGCAGTTTTAGAAAAGGGCTATGAAGCACCTACGCCTATTCAATCACAAGCTATCCCTGCGATCATTGAAGGCCGTGATGTTATGGCCGCAGCGCAAACTGGTACAGGTAAAACAGCAGGTTTTACACTGCCGTTAATTGAGCGTTTGTCAAAGGGCCCTAAAGCGGGTGGCAATAAAGTACGCGCATTAGTATTGGCTCCAACTCGCGAGTTGGCTCTACAAGTAAGCGAAAATGTTGAGCAATATGCTAAGCATTCAAATGTTAGCTCATTTGTTGTTTATGGTGGCGTTAAAATTAACCCACAAATGATGCGCCTTCGTAAAGGTGTTGATATTTTAGTGGCCACACCTGGTCGTTTATTAGATCTACACAATCAAAATGCTGTTAAGTTTGATGATTTAGAAGTGCTGATCCTTGATGAAGCAGACCGTATGCTTGATATGGGCTTTATTCATGACATCAAACGTATCATTGCTAAATTGCCTGCTAAACGTCAGAACCTGATGTTCTCAGCGACGTTCTCTGATGAAATTCGTGAACTTGCAAAAGGGCTCATTAACGATCCCGTTGAGATTTCAGTCGCGGCAAAAAACACCACAGCTAAAACTGTTACTCAATCTGTTTATGCGCTAGATAAATCACGTAAAACAGCATTGCTTAGCCACCTGATCCGTACTAACGATTGGCAGCAAGTATTGGTATTTTGCCGTACTAAGCATGGTGCTAACCGTTTAGTTAAGCAGCTTGAACGCGATGATATTGTCGGCGCTGCCATTCACGGGAATAAATCGCAAGGCGCTCGCGTTAAAGCACTCGAAGGCTTTAAATCGGGTGAAGTGCGCGTATTAGTGGCAACCGATATTGTTGCCCGTGGTCTTGATATTGTTGAGCTACCTCACGTTGTTAACTACGATCTACCGAATATTTATGAAGATTACGTACATCGTATTGGCCGTACAGGCCGAGCGGGTGCATCAGGTCATGCTATTTCGTTTGTAACAGTAGATGATGCCGACGATTTATATGGTATTGAGCGCTTTATTGGTGAGCTTATTCCGCGTGCAACCGAAGCAGGTTTTGAGCCAAACAAACCGGTTGCTGAAAAGCCGCTAGATACGCGTCCAATCAAGCCGAAAAAGCCAAAGAAACCGAAAAAGCCAAAAGCACCAGCTCAAGATGGTCAAGGTGTAGCAAAACCTGCACAAAAGCCAAAACCTAAATCGCAAAAGCGTCCTTCACAAGGTAAGTGGCAGGGTAAGGGTAAAGAGCAAGGCCAAAACCAAAAAGGTGCAAACAACGGGAATAAATCAAATAACACTAAACCAGCAGGTAATAAACCTGCGGGTAATCGTCAGCGTGTATCGGGGCCATCTCGCCCAAGACGTAAGCCCGCTGCGGATAGTTAATAGCAGTAAAAACAAAAAACGCGCAATTGCGCGTTTTTTGTTTTAAATGAGTTTAATGCAATATAAGGTGGCGACACCAATAAAGAGTGTCACGGTGACACTTAACAAAGTGCCCAGCATGACATACTCAGTAAGTTGTTTTTCGCTACTTTCTTTTAAATCACCGAATCGAAAGATAGATTTGGCCGCCAGTAGAAAGCCCACGCCGCCGTATTCACCTAACAAGATAAAGCTCAACATTAACACTCGCTCGAGCAAGCCAATAAAATGCCCCGCGGCAGGAATGCTGCCTTCATTGTTTATCTGAATATTGATTTTCTCTAGCATCATGCGAATAAACACAGAGCTTGGGTTAAGCACCAATAAATAAGCTGCAATAACAAACAAAGTATCGAGGGCAATCAGCTTTTGCCACGCTAAGCTATAAAATTCATTCTTATCACTAAGCCAAATGCTTAGCATTACAATCACAACAAGATGCGCCAACTGGTCGAGTAAAAACGGCACCACGCCTTTATTTGAATATGACTTTGCCAAGTCAATGACATAGTGGCTTAGCATAATCGCAACCGTTGCTAACAATACACGAGAGAACTCTTGCCAGCCATAAGTGTATTCCCATAGTGTGAGCACAGCTAAAGAGGTCACGCCGTGTGTTAATACGTGCAAATAGAGTTTACTGGCACGAAAGTGACGGTTGTTTCTGTCGTGTACCCAGCTCATTGGTTGCCAATAAAAGTCTGCAAGTAAGTGGCCCAATACTAATGCGGTGAGTAATAGAGCAAAACTGGTCATAACAATCCTTTGAGTGTGGTTTGGCTGTAATTTATAAAGCGCTCGATAAGTTGATAATGCGCCAGGTTGAGTAACTTCGTGACATTCTCTCGGCTAGTATTAAGCTCTTTAGCAAGCTCTGCATGGCTGTTGTTCTCGGCGGTTAAATAATAAAACAGGGCATTGGCCTGCTTTTGACTCATTTTTTCAAGCAGGACTTCGACAAGCGCAATATTAAGCGCAAAGCCTTCTTCAAGGGCGTTATTTTCAATATTTAACACTAAGCGTTGCTGGCCGATGTTATCTAAACCACGACCAGATAAGGTATAAGCACTGCCTGTGGCTGTTTTTATATCGGCGCGGGGGTTGTCGAGTGAGCCAATGGCCAAGCTTTGTCGCAGTTCGTAATTGGCTGCTTTCATTTGCAAATACAACAAGATTGCTGCATGACACACCAGTTCTGGCTCTGTTAGCTGTACTTGTAATGCATCGCCACGGTAAATGGTAAAGCTTGCATTAAAACGCTTGGCAACAAAGCGTAAGCTTTGATCAAGCTGATAAAGCATAGCGTCGTATTCTTGTTGTGGAATTTTTTGTGATTTAATTAAATCACCGCTGATCACCGCAATCATTATGATCCCTTAGATTAAGTAACTTAATTTAGTTACATCGCGATAAGTAACCAAATTTGGTTACTTTTTTTTATGTAACCAATTTAGGTTACTTTTTCGTAAATATCAACCTAGATATGCTACAGTGAACACAAATCACTAAAGAACAGAAAACTATGTCAGCAGTTGATAAGCCAAGAGTCGGTATTTTTGTAGATGTACAAAACATTTATTACACCTGTAGAGAAAGCTACAAGAAAAACTTTGACTACAATGCCTTTTGGGCACAAATGAGCGAACGCTATCAAATTGATTGCGCCATTGCATATGCAATATATCGTGGCGATGAAAAGCAATCGCAGTTTCAAAATATTCTGCGCGCAATTGGTTTTGAGGTAAAACTGAAACCTTTTATTCAGCGCAAAGATGGCAGTGCAAAAGGGGATTGGGATGTTGGCATTACCATTGATATGCTAGAGCATGCCAAGCAGCTCGATAAAATGGTATTGCTTTCGGGTGATGGTGATTTTGCCTTATTACTTGGTCACTTAGCGAATAAGTATCAGCTACCGTGTGATGTCTATGGAGCAGAGCAGCTTACCGCTGATATTTTAAAGCAAGCCGCCGCTGAATTTCATTGTATTGACGATTCACTGCTACTATCAAGGTGAAAAAATATTCCTATAAAAATAAAATGTTTAACTAAAGTATTATTTCAGCTAAGCTAACATTAGCTACACTTTATGATAAATAAAGGAATAGTCACGCACAACGCACTAAATTATGCAAAAAAGCATAAATAAAGGTGTAATAGGACATTGTTGATGTGGTTTCTAATTTTCTTGTCTGTTAAATAAAACGTTTTAATTCAATTAATTAAAAATAAATATGAAAGATATACGAATTTTTATAAAAAATATAATGACAACGCTGTCATTTGTTGTGTAACATTAAATCAACAAAGGTTGAGATGATTTCGCATTCTGATAAGAAAAATAATGCGATTTAGACAAAAACTAAACGAAGGCTAGGGGTCGTTAAATGATGGCGAAGAGTGTGAATGAGGACCAATTGTTTATTGGTATTGATGGTGGCGGAACGAAATGTCGAGCAACTATCTACTCTGTTAAACAAGGTGTATTAGGAACTGGCCTAGGTGGTCCTGCAAATCCATTACATGGTTTGGAACGTACTCTCGAATCAATTATGGTCTCAACACAATTAGCACTTCGTGATGCGGGTTTACCGCTTGAAACCGTTCATCAGCTTTATGCCGGCTTAGGTTTAGCAGGTGTAAACCTACCAAGTTTGTACGACAAGATTATGGAATGGGAGCATCCATTCAAACAAATGTTCCTCACCACTGACTTACACACAGCCTGTATCGGCGCCCATGAAGGGAGTGATGGTGCGGTGATCATCACAGGCACTGGCTCTTGTGGTTTTTCTTGTGTAAATGGTCGCACAACTAACTTTGGCGGTCATGGCTTTGCTCTAGGAGATAAAGGCAGTGGTGCCTGGATGGGTCTTGAAGCAATAAAAGCGACCTTGTTAGACCTTGATGGCCTAGGCGAAGCAACAAACCTAACTAACGTGATCACCGAGCATTTTGCAGCTGACAATGCGATGGCAATTGTTGAACAAATGTCTGGTCAGCCTTCGAGTAGTTTTGCCAAATTAGCCCGTTATGTATTTGAAGCAGCCAATAATAATGACAAAGTTGCTATCTCCATTGTGAAAGAAGGGGCTGATTACGTTAGTAAATTAGCGCAGCGCTTATTAGAGAATAACCCGCCACGGTTATCTATGATTGGCGGTTTAGCCGAGCCATTAAATAAGTGGCTTGCAGAAGATATTGCGAAACGCGTTGAATCCCCTATTCAACCACCGGAAATGGGCGCGGTGTATTTTGCTCAGCAATCTGTGCTTGAACAAAACCAAGAGGTAAGTTTGTAATGACGATTTATCATGCAAGTTCATTGTTTACCGGTGACGAATTTTTATCTGATGTGTATTTTAGCGTCGACAATGGTGTGTTTAAGCGTGTTGAAGCAGATGCTAATGCCGTTGCATTAACGGGTTTAGTGGCCCCTGGTTTTATTGATGTACAAGTAAATGGCGGTGGCGGGGCGTTTTTTAACGCTGAACAAACGCCAGATTGCTTAGATAGAATAGCCAAAGCACATGGTCAGTTTGGTTCAACTGCGATTATGCCAACCCTGATCACTGACAAAGTTGAAGTCATGGCAAAAGCGGCCGATGCCACTGCACAAGCAATTGCTGAAGGTGTTCCGGGCATAATGGGTGTGCACTTCGAAGGCCCGCACCTTTCATTAGGGAAAAAAGGCACCCACAGCGAGCAATTCATTCGCCCTATTACAGAACAAGAATTTGCGATTTACGCCCGCCAAGACTTAGGCATTAAAATGGTTACCTTAGCACCTGAAAATGTCAGTGCTGATGATATCGCACGCTTAGTGGAGAGTGGTGTAAAAGTGTGTATTGGCCACACCAATGCAGACTTTGCGACCACCAATGCAGCACTTGCAGCAGGGGCTGATGGTTTTACCCACTTATTTAATGCCATGTCAGCATTTACATCACGAGAGCCGGGTGTTGTTGGTGCTGCACTTTGGGATGATAACAGTTGGTGCGGCTTAATTGTTGATGGTCACCATATACACCCATCATCAGCTAAATTAGCAATTCGCACCAAACAGCGCGGAAAAATTATGTTAGTCACAGATGCTATGCCACCTGTAGGGACTGACGATATGGAGTTTGATTTCTTTGATGGCCGTAAAGTTATTCGTACTGGCGATCGATTAAATTCAACGACCGGTGAATTAGCAGGCAGCGTACTTGATATGGCAAGTGCGGTGCGCAACACAGTGAACACATTGGATGTTAGCCTTGCTGAGAGCTTACGTATGGCATCACTTTATCCTGCACAATATTTAGGTTTACATAAAAAAGGTCGCTTACAGAGCGGGTTTGACGCTGACTTTGTGGTGTTAGACGCACAGCAAAATGTACAAGCCACCTTTATTGCTGGAAAAGCGCTATAACAAGCTTCCCTGGTAAAAACCCCGCCGTTGTATCGCGGGGCTTTTTCTATTTAAGGTAATACAATGACAACAACACAACCAACAAGAAAACGTTTGGCATCGCTGGATGCACTGCGCGGCATGGATATGTTTTGGATATTAGGCGGACAGTCACTATTCGCAGCGCTCTTCGTTTTAACTGGCTGGACTGGCTGGAAAGTTTTTGAAGCACACACCGTGCACAGCGTTTGGCATGGCTTCACATTTTACGATCTGATTTTCCCATTGTTTATATTTTTATCGGGTGTGGCGATGGGGCTAGCCCCAAAACGCATTGACCATTTACCGTTTGATGAGCGCAAAGTGTATTACCGCAAGGCGGGTAAACGTCTTTTACTATTGTGTTTATTAGGTATTTTGTATAACCACGGCTGGGGCACAGGGATGCCAATGGCGTTGGATGAAATTCGTTATGCCAGTGTGCTTGGCCGCATCGCTATTGCCTGGTTCTTCTGTGCAATGTTGGTTTGGCATACTAGTTTACGAACACAAATTATTACCGCTGCGGCTATTTTAGTGGGTTATTGGTTACTACTTTGTTTTGTTCCAGTGCCGGGTGGCAGTGCTGGTGACCTTTCAGCAGCAGGGAGTTGGAATGCATGGTTTGATGCACACTTACTGCCGGGTATTAGTTATCAAAACCGTGTAGTAGACCCAGAAGGTGTGTTGTCGAATATCCCTGCGATAGTCAATGCATTAATGGGTGTGTTTGCAGGTCAATTAGTGGCTCGAGCTCAGCAAATTGGCGAGTGGAAAATGACCGCCTTATTGTTCGCCGCAGGTGTGGTAAGTGTATGCTTAGGCTGGTTATGGGATTTACAGTTCCCAGTAAATAAAGAACTTTGGACCAGCTCATTTGTGCTTGTAACCGTTGGCTGGAGTGCCATATTGCTCGCCGTTTTTTATGCACTGGTTGATATTTTACCGGGGCAACGCGCTGCGTATCCATTTGTGATCATAGGTGCAAACTCGATTATTATTTATTTAGCGTCAAGTCTTGTGAATTGGGGCTATGTCAGCCAAAGCGTATTTGGTGGGGTGATTCGAGCTGTGCCAGAGGCGTGGCAACCCCTGATGGCGGTCATTGCGTTATTAGCAGTACAAATGCTGGTATTACATTGGATGTATCGCCGTAAGATCTTTGTTAGTGTTTGATAATTATTAAACACTAACAGAAAGAGTAATTTTTTATTCACTTTTACTTTACAAAGATAAAACTAGAAGTGATAATGACAGCGTTGTCATAATGGTTATAGCTACTGCATCGTATCCTGGCAGTGGTTTGATCTAAAACCCAGCTCGATTGCACGTGGGGTTGGGTTTTAGGTCCCATTTTTTTCCAACTTATAATTAGAGCTAATCGATATGCAAATAGTGATTCTTGATGATGCAGCCCAAGTTGCAGCGTATGGTGCCAACATCTTTGCGAAACAATTACTAAAAAAACCAGCCTCGGTTCTTGGTCTTGCCACAGGTTCAACACCTGTTGCTTTGTACCAACAACTGATCGAAAAAAATAAAGCTGGCGATATTTCGTTTAGCCAAGCGACAACATTTAACTTAGACGAATACTTAGGTTTAACTGGCGAGCATCCACAAAGTTACCGTTACTTTATGAATGAGCAGCTGTTTAACCATGTTGATATCGACAAACAAAACACCCATGTACCGCCGGGTGATGCAGTAAATCCGCTTGTTGCTTGTACTGAATATGAGCAAAAAATCACAGCCGCTGGTGGTGTTGACGTACAACTACTTGGTATTGGCCGTAATGGTCACATCGGTTTTAACGAACCTTCATCAGGTTTGACATCACGCACCCGTGTAAAAACACTGACGAAAGCGACGATTGAAGACAATGCGAGATTTTTTGCAGAAGGCGAATATCAACCGCATTTATCAATCACTATGGGTATTGGTACTATTTTAGAAGCCAAGAAAGTAGTGCTTTTAGCTACGGGTGCAAGTAAAGCGGATGCCGTTCACGCCATGGTAGAAGGCCCGTTAATGGCTAAATGCCCAGCTTCAGCATTGCAACTTCATAAAGATGCGGTGATCATCATTGATAAAGCTGCCGCAAGTAAATTAGAAGATTTAGAGTTCTATCAGCATATTGAAGCTGAGAACCAAAAACTACAAGCGCACCTAGCGACCTTGTAAAATTGTGAGAGAGAATAAAAAAGCCCAGTTTGGGCTTTTTTTATGCCTGTAATAAATTGGGTTTATCATCTGCTTATGGTAGTTTTAGCGAGTAAACTATTTTCAAGGAATGCCATGCTGAATTACTCTCAAATGCCATTGGATCGTGCATCAAATCGCCGTAAAGATCCAAAGTGGTTAAAGGCTCAAATGAATTCTCAGAGTCGCTGGTTATTGGTCAATAACAATCAAAGTTTATTTGTTAAAGACAGTCCTGAAGTGTGTTATTTACGCTTATCTCAAGTGGATCATCTCGATTTATCAAAAGGCATTTTATTGGGTTTAGACGACGATGATGTGGCTCATTTTGCTTTAGATGTCAGCCATGTTCCAGACTCACTCATTGAGCCTATGCTTAATGGCGCTGAATTTGTTGATATTCGCAAGTTAGGCCCACTAGTTGAGCTAAAACAAGGCTCGATTGCCGCACTGGCAAGGGGCTTGTGTTTTTGGCACGCAACGCACCGTTTTTGTGGTCGTTGTGGTCATGAAAATAACATGGTTGAAGCAGGGCATTCACGTTTATGTGAGAACCAAACTTGCCAGCATCAAACTTTTCCGCGAACCGATCCTGCCGTGATAATGATCGTGACTAAAACCTTTTCAGATGGGGTTGAGCGCTGCTTGCTAGGCCGTCAAGCAAGCTGGCCTGACGGTGTTTTTTCAACTCTTGCTGGTTTTGTTGACCCAGGTGAAACACTAGAGCAGGCCGTTGCCCGCGAAGTTATGGAAGAAGCTGGTGTTGCGGTGACAGATATTCAATATATCGCTTCACAGCCTTGGCCATTTCCATCATCAATTATGTTTGGCTTTATGGCCACAGCAGTTTCAGAAGATATTCAAGTAGATAAAGACGAGTTAGACGATGCAAGATGGTTTAGCCGTGCTGAACTTAATGAATTTGGCCAATGGCATGAGCAGGGCAGTCATCTTAAACTAACCCGACAAGATTCTATTTCTCGATTTTTGGTTGAGCACTGGCGCAACCTGTAAAGCACAGCTTGGACAAATTATGACAAAGACAAATAAAAATACCCAAATCGTCTCTGCAGGGCGTAAAAAAGCATATACACAAGGAGTTGTGAACCCTGTGGTGCAACGCGCATCAACAGTGGTATTCGACTCGGTGGCTGATTTAAAAGAAGCGGCTAAGAAGCGAGGTGACAAAACGTTATTTTATGGCCGTCGCGGTACGACCACACATTTTGCTCTGCAAGAAGCGATTACTGAACTTGAAGGCGGCGAAGGCTGTGCGCTATATCCATCAGGGGCGGCTGCAATAAGCAATGCGCTACTCTCGTTTGTGAAAACGGGTGATCATATTTTAATGGTGGATACTGCTTACGAGCCGACCCGTGATTTTTGTGACAAAATACTGGCTGGATTAGGCATTGAAACAACCTATTACCCGCCGGGAATTGGCGCAGGAATTAGTGAGCTTATCAAAGATAACACCCGCGTATTGTTTTTAGAATCACCAGGTTCAATCACTATGGAAGTGCAAGATGTGCCAGCCATGGTTGCTAAGGCTAATGAGCGCGGTGTAATGACCATGCTAGATAACACCTGGGGTAATGGTCTGCATTTTAGACCGCTTGAGCATGGCGTTGATATTAGTATTCAAGCTGCAACAAAATACATCGTGGGTCACTCTGATGTGATGATGGGTGTGGCGGTTGCCAATAAAAAGTATTGGCCAACCCTTCGCGAAAATTCATACCTACTTGGTCAATGTACCTCTGCGGATGATGCCTATTTAGCGCTACGTGGTCTGCGTACTATGGCTGTGCGTTTAAAACAGCATGAACAAGCCGCTATCGAAGTGGCTAAATGGCTTGAAACACACCCATTGGTTGATCATATTCGCCATCCGGCTTTTGCAACGTGCCCGGGTCATGAGTTCTTTAAACGAGATTTTGATGGCAGTAACGGCTTATTTTCATTTGTAATGAAGCAAGGTAATCAACAAGCGATTGATGCGTTTTTAGATAGCCTACACCATTTTAAAATGGGCTTTTCTTGGGGCGGTTATGAGAGCTTAGTCACGGCAAACCTCAGCATGAAAGGGCTGCGCTCTGAAACAGGTTGGTCGCAAGGTCCAGTAATAAGACTTCATATTGGTCTTGAAGATGTGGCTGATTTACTAGCTGACCTTGACCAAGCGCTTGCAGTGTACGAAAGCCACCTCTAGGTTAAAGTTTATACTTTGTTACATAAGACCCGCTTGTCGGGTCTTTTTTTTCTGGTAATTCAAGCTGTTTCAACTTAGTGTAATTCTAATAATAAAATTCATTAAGGATTATGAGTGACGCAGTTACATCCTAAACGACTTGCACAAATTGCCCAATTTGAGCTGGTACGACTATTTCTAACCAAACGTGGTTTGTTGGCGGTTGCCGCTTTTGCCATTTGTTGGCTACTTATTTTACGCTACCCCATTGCCCAATCTGTGACCTTGATTAGCTCACCTGATTTTGCCGATTTTGCTAGGCAAGCATTTGGCGCCATTGGCATCAGTAAATTACTTGATTGGCCTGAATCTGAACTGGCCGTTTATTGGTTGATTGCTTTATTTAGTTTCCCAAGTTTTTGTTTGTTTTTATGTAGTGATCAAACAGTGGGCGACAGACAACGAGGTACGTTACGCTTTTTATCACTTAGAGCGACTCGTTCAGAAATTATTATTGGTCGCTTTTTAGGGCAGCTACTCATTTTAGCGGCATTGTTGTTTGTTACCTTGATGGCAACGGTTGCAATGCTCGGTTATCGTGAACCAAGTTTGCTGCTTTCTGGCTTATCGCGAAGCTTTATGTTGTTATTTTACTTGCTTGTTGCGGTTATGCCATTTATTGCCTTGATGAGCTTTTTGAACACGTTTGCCCGTTCATCGCGTCTTGCATTTGTATTGGCTATTTTGTTTTTTGCTGGCGGTAATATTGTGATTGGCTTACTGACATGGCAATGGCCTGCATTTGAGGTTTTAAATTACATTTTTCCGGGCTATCAACTTGATTTAATGGCAGGTCAACGTGCCGGCATCACACTGGCTCTTGGTTTACCACTTTTACAAACGGCAGTGTTACTGCTTGCTGGTGAACGAATTTTTGCA
Source organism: Pseudoalteromonas sp. S4492 (assembly GCF_005886115.1). Taxonomy (NCBI): domain Bacteria; kingdom Pseudomonadati; phylum Pseudomonadota; class Gammaproteobacteria; order Alteromonadales; family Pseudoalteromonadaceae; genus Pseudoalteromonas; species Pseudoalteromonas sp. S4492. The sequence continues at coordinate 20,277 of NZ_PNCP01000018.1, read as the reverse complement.
AGGAGCTCATTATGACCGTTTTAATTCAAGCACAAGGCTTGTCAAAAAACTACGGGGCTAAACGAGCGCTCGATAACGTTAGCTTTGAAATAAAGAAAGGAGCGCCGGTAGCGCTAGTTGGCCCAAATGGGGCGGGTAAAACAACGTTATTCAGTTTGTTATGTGGTTATATTTTACCAAGTTCAGGAAAATTATCGGTCATGGGGCATAGCCCAGGCAGTGCGGCGTTATTTGGTAAGCTAACCGCGTTACCACAAGATGCCCAGCTTGATCCTCGTTTTAGTATTGCGCATCAACTTAACTTTTATGGTCAATTACAAGGGCTCAGTGGTGCAGTTCGTAAAAAAGAAACGGCTCGTGTTTTAGAGCTCGTTGGTTTGTCAGAAGTGGCTAAGCAGCGACCGGATGACCTTTCTCATGGTATGCGTAAGCGAGTGACGATTGCACAGGCATTAATTGGTTCACCTGAAATAGTGATGCTTGATGAAGCAACTGCAGGCCTTGATCCAATTCATGCTCGTGAGGTAAGGGAGCTGGTAAGTTCTTTAAGTAACGAAGCAACATTTATTTTAAGCTCCCATGACTTAACTGAGCTTGAGCGATTATGCTCTGGGGTTTTACACCTAGATAAAGGGGTGTTAAGTGAGCATCAAGCCCGTTCTAGCACGCAGGATAATAAACACTTTATTACGCTGCAGTTAAATCAAAACTATGATGATGTCGAAGCAAAGCTTGCAAGCCTTGCCCATGTACATCATGTTTATATGAGCCAAGCAAAAGAATATGTGATCGAGTTTGAGAAAACCGCTGAGCCTTTTGATATCAATCTTCTACACTTTTGTTATCAACAAGGTTGGCAGTATCGTCAACTAGTGAATGGTCACACACTCGAAAATCAAATTTTTCATAAGGAGAGCTAATTATGGGGTTATTAAGCGGATTAATGGGTAACGCAAGTGAAGTCGATAATGATGATTTAGAAGAACTACTTGCCAATACGCTGATTGATGGTGAAACAGTACAAAAAGCCTATAAAGTCATTCGAGATATGTTCATCTTTACCAATAAAAGATTAATTATTATTGATAAACAAGGTGTTACTGGCTCTAAAGTTGAAATGCTGAGCATTGCTTACTCAAAAATCACAAAGTTTAGTAAAGAAAGTGCCGGGCATTTTGATCTAGATGCTGAACTAAAAATTTGGGTAGGTTCAGATCCAACGCCAATCAGCAAAGACTTTAAAGCAGGAGATAACATTAATGAGGTTTATAGAATTATAAGCCAATTCGCTTTATAAGGTACTGAGAGACTTTACTTTTTTCTCTAAAAGTTGGCTGGGAGACGTAAGTTTCGGCCAACTTTTTCTTTACATTTGCCGACACTTTATTACAATTAATCAAGTAAAAACAACTGCTTAGTTAAGTATCCATTCAGTTTTCTCACGTTAGCATGTGCCCAACTTAGCCATCAGGCTAGTTTTCAACAGCAATGAAACAATGTTAATAGGGAAATCTGTTTATGAAAAAGTTAGCAGTTATTATTTCGAGTATGCTTCTGTCAACTGCCGCGACTGCTGCGGATAGTTACCAATCAATCAGCCATTTAGGGTACATGGACACCGATGGCAACGACACAGTGAGTGTTGATTCAACATATTACTTCGCACCAAAGAAAACAATGGGTCCTTACGACCAGTTTGAATACATCAACAGAACAACCAACGTGTTTGGTTCGTACGCTGATGATGACTTTGGTGATGTAACTAACATCGGTGGTGAATACTTCGTACAAGATTTTGTATTTGGTGCGGGTTATAGCAACTACGATTACGGTTCAGATACTGATTTATTCAATGTATCTGCAGGTTACTTCTTTAATCCTAACCTTCTTCTTAAAGCAACATTTATCGACGTAGAAGACGGTGACAACACTGTGATGTTCGACCTTAAATACAATCACCAGCTTAACAGCACTGATTACTTAGGTTTCACATTCACAGCTGACGATGAGTTTGATTACCGTGCAGTAAATGCAAAATACTTCATGGATCTTCAACAAGGTAACTACCTAACAATTGAAGGTACAATCTCAGATACAGACGATAGCGGTAGCTCTTGGGAACTAGGTTCTAACTACTACTTCTCTAAAGCAACGTCAGCATTTGTAACGTTTAATAAAGAAGATGACTACAGCTTTGGTGCACAGCATTTCTTTAACAAAAACGTAGGCTTAAAAGCTGGTTATGCAAACAACTGGGATGACTCAGATTACGATGCATACTTTGCAAACGTAAGCTTACAGTTTTAATCATTAATTTGATGATATAAAAAAGCCCGCATAATGCGGGCTTTTTCGTTTTTATAATTACCAACCGCACTGGCGGTCTTTATTTTGCTCATCAAGGTATTTTTGTAACGGTGCAAAGTAATCTAAGATTGCTGTTGCATCCATTTCTTCTTTACCAGTGATCGTCGCAAGAGCTTCTTGCCATGGGCGACTTGAACCCATCTCTAACATTGCATTTAGTTTTTCACCCGCCTCAGCAGAGTTGTAAACTGAACAACGATGAATCGCTTCTTTGTTACCAGCAATTTCACATAAACTTCTGTGGAAGTCGAATTGTAAAATGTGCGCTAAGAAATAACGTGTGTAAGGCGTGTTACCTGGTACGTGATACTTGGCACCTGGATCGAAGTCTGCTTCGCTACGTGCGATAGGCGCTTGGACACCTTGATATTTTTCACGTAATTCCCACCACGCTTTGTTGTAGTTCTCTGGCGTTACTTCACCTGAGAAAACTTTCCAGCGCCATTGGTCTACCAATAAACCAAATGGAATAAATGCTACTTTGTCTAAAGCCATTTTCATTAACAGGCCAATATCTTTTGACTCATCAGGCACCTCGTCTAATAAACCAATTTCTTTTAAATAACCCGGTGTAACAGAAAGCGCAATGGTGTCACCAATTGCTTCGTGGAAACCATCGTTCGCACTTTCTTGGTAGTAAACAGGCTGATCTTTATATGCGCGTTGATAGAAGTTATGGCCTAGCTCGTGGTGAATAACAGAGAACTCTTCACCTGTACGTTGAATACACATTTTAATGCGTAGGTCATCTTTGCTATCGATATCCCATGCTGATGCATGACACTGCACATCACGGTCTTGTGGTTTAGTGAAAAGTGAGCGCTCATAGAAGGTATCTGGTAGTGGTGCAAAGCCCATTGATGTAAAGAACTTCTCGGCACCACGTACCATTTTAAGTTCGTCGTAATCGTGCTCAGCTAATAGTTCAGTTACGTCATAACCAGGATCGGCATTTTCTGGTGCAACAACATCGTAGATGTTACCCCACGTTTGTGCCCACATATTACCTAGTAAGTGTGCAGGGATAGGTTGGTCTTGTGGTACTTTATCTTCGCCATATTTTTCACCTAGCTTGGCACGAACATGACAATGTAATGAATCATAAAGTGGTTTAACTTGGCCCCAAATGCGGTCAAGTTCTTTCGCAAAATCATCGGCTGGCATGTCGTATTTACTACGCCACATAGCACCTGTATCTGCATAACCTAGCTCTTTTGCACCTTCATTGGTGAGTGCAACTTGTTGCTCATAAAGCGGGCGCATAGGCTTTGAAACTTGACGCCAGCCTTGCCATAAATCAAGCAATTCATTGTAATCACGGCTCGTTGCCATTTTCGCAGTCATCTCGCCAAGGCTTAAACAGCTACCATCTTCTTTACAGTATTTACCTTTACCATAAATACCCCCTAGCTCAGCCACTAGCTGTGAAAGCTTAGCTGTTTTTTCAGCATCTTGTGGCGCAGGTAAGGTGAGCGCTAGTTTAAGTTTATCGAGTTTACGACGCGCATCGTAATCAAGCTCTAAACTATCGAATTTTGCAGCTTCATTAGCAAGGCGAACAACAGCTTCAGTCATCTTGCGATTTATTTCAGCAGATAGTTCAGCAGTATCATGGGTGATGAAGTTGGCATAAATCCATTCAGCACGGCTTGCTTCTAAATAAAGCGCGCTTAATTCTTTTTCAGTATCGGCGATAAATTTAGTGGCATCTTGTGCTGTTACTTGGCTTGTTTTGACTTCAGCAGTCGTTGTTTTAGTGCTTGCACCGTCATCATTACAGCCAGTAAGTGCTAGTGCACTTGCGACCATAAGTGCGCTCATGCTGAGCTTAAATGGAGTCTTTTTCATAACGTTCCCTAGAAGTTTATTGTTATTTATTGCCCATGCATAATAGCAGTGTCTTAGTAAACAACAAACTGCATCGGTAAAAACAACCTAGGTAAGAGCCGCTTACGTTGTATTTATGGCACGATCAGTCATACTTGAACCAGTTAATTAAAATAAAAGGATTGCACAATGACGACCGTAATCATTCTGTTACTGGTTGCTGTGATTGTAATTTTTGCTGTGAAAGACATTCGCATCAATCTTGTCACACGACCTACGTTTAGTATGTTTAAAAAAGTTTTGCCGCCGTTATCGCAAACAGAACGTGAAGCTATGGAAGCGGGTGATGTTTGGTGGGATGGTGAACTATTCAGTGGTAACCCAGATTGGCAAAAACTGCATCGTTTTCCTAAACCTGAATTAAGCGAAAAAGAACGCGCATTTATGGGCGAGCAAGTCGAAACCTTGTTAGCCATGCTTGATGATTATCAAATCGTACAAAAAGATAAAGACCTACCAAAAGAAGTGTGGGACTACCTAAAAAAAGAAGGGTTCTTTGCGTTAATCATTCCTGAAAAGTTTGGTGGTCGCGAGTTTTCGGCGATTGCAAATTCAACCATCGTATCGAAAATTGCCACTAAGAGTTTAACCGCTGCGGTTACCGTAATGGTACCAAATAGCTTAGGTCCAGGCGAATTACTCCTTCATTATGGAACTAAAGAGCAACAAGAGCGTTGGTTGCCAAGCTTAGCTAAAGGTGATGATGTACCTTGTTTTGCATTGACGGGCCCTGAGGCGGGTTCGGATGCAGGCAGTATTCCTGATACAGGCGTTGTGTGTAAAGGCATGCATGACGGTGAAGAAGTGATTGGTTTAAAACTTAACTGGTCAAAACGTTATATCACCCTTGCACCCATTGCCACCGTGCTGGGTCTTGCATTTAAGATGTACGATCCTGAGGGTTTATTAGGTGATAAAAAAGAGCTTGGTATTACATGTGCCCTTATTCCGACAGACCATGAAGGTGTTCAAACGGGTGAGCGTCATTACCCTTTAAATATGGCATTTATGAATGGCACAACGTACGGTAAAGATGTGTTTATTCCGCTTGATTGGATCATTGGTGGTGAAAAAGGCGCTGGTCGAGGCTGGCGTATGTTAGTTGAATGTTTAAGTGCTGGCCGTGGTATTTCGTTACCGGCGCTTAGTACAGCAACTGGCCACTTGGCTTCAAGAATGACATCTGCCTATGCAACCGTACGCCAACAATTTGGTGTGTCGATTAGCCAATTTGAGGGTGTTCAAGAGGCGCTTGCTCGCATAGGTGGTTTAACTTACACCTTAGAAGCGACACGGTTAATGACTGCAGGGGCGATTGATTTAAAACTAAGTCCGTCTGTGGTTACCGCCATAGCTAAGTACCATATGACTGAAATGGGTCGTACAGTTATGAACGACGCTATGGATATTCATTCAGGTAAAGGTATTCAAGTTGGGCCGAATAACTATTTAGCTCATGGTTATATGGGGATCCCAGTTTCGATTACCGTTGAAGGTGCAAACATTCTGACTCGTAACTTGATGATATTTGGTCAAGGTGCCACTCGCTGTCATCCGTTTGTTTTAAAAGAAATGGAAGCAGCTGCAATGGAAGACCATGATGTTGCCTTGAAAGAATTCGACTCATTACTGCTGCAACATATTTTATTTGCAGGTAGTAATGCAGGTATGGCATTTGTGCACGGTTTAACGCGCAGTTACTTCGCTAAAGCCCCTGTATGTGGCGCAACCACTGTTTACTACAAACAGTTGAGCCGGATGAGTCGTGGTTTAGCGTTTTGTACTGACGTTGCGATGTTAGTGTTAGGTGGTGAGTTAAAACGTAAAGAGATGATTTCGGCTCGTTTAGGTGATGTGCTTAGCCACTTATATCTTGCTTCATGTGTACTGAAACGTTATGAAGATGAAGGACGCCAGCAAGCGGACCTACCTTTTGTGCAATATGCCGTAGAGCATTCGTTATTCTGCATTGGTCAGGCATTCGATGGCTTCTTTAAAAACTTCTCTAATCCTGTGGTTAATTTTTTACTCAAACGTATTGTCTTCCCATTAGGTAATCATTACCACCGTCCAAGCGATGAGTTAGCTCAAACAATGTGTGAGCACATGAGCAAACCAGGGGTCTTTAGAGACAGATTAACCCATCTTTGTTATGTCGATGAAAATGCAGGCACGGGTGTCATGGAAAATGCCTTTTTAGCCATGATTGATACCCATGAAGACTTTAAGCAGCTTCGTAAATGGCAAAAAGAAGGCACTATTGCGAAAAACCTTGAGCTTGAGGGCGCAATTGCTGCAGCGAAAGAGAAAAACTTGATTAACGAAACCGTTGCAGAGCGTATGAATCAAGCCAATGAGCTACGTAAACAAGCGATAGCCGTTGATAACTTCGCACCCGGCGAGCTGTAAACTCTTGTTAGAATAAACAAAGCCTTGCATTTGCAAGGCTTTTTTATAGGCCGTGATTAATGACTTTTTCTGCTTCGCTGGCTGGCATAGGTTTCGCTTTTAAGAAGCCTTGACCAAACTTACATTGAGTTTGCTTTAAGATTGCTAATTGTTTTTCTGTTTCAATCCCTTCAGCAACAACATCGAGATTTAACGATTGAGCTAATGATAAAATGGCATCAACCAATGGGTTATGCGCTTTATTTAAATGATCGATAAAGCTTTTATCGATTTTTAAAATATGGATAGGTAATTGGTGTAAATAACCAAGCGCAGAGTAGCCAGTGCCAAAATCATCTAAACATAGTTTTACTTCAAGAGGCTCAAGGCCTTTTATGATTTTTGTAGCGAGCTCTAAATTACCAATTAGTCCTGACTCGGTAATTTCTAAACACAGCGAGCCCAAAGGAAGCTTGTATTTAGAGTACAAAGCATGAATTTGTGCCACAAAGTCGAGGCTTGCAAAATGACGTGATGATACATTCACGGTAATTCTGCCAAATGCTTTACCTTCACTCGTCCACTTTTCGATTTGCTTTGCAGCAAGCTCAAGCAAATGTAAATCTAGATTAATAATCTGGCCTGTGTCTTCAGCAACGGGAATAAAATCATTTGGTGAGACAAAGCCTTTACTTGGGTGATGCCAGCGCACAAGCGCCTCAAAACCAACAACCTGTGCATCTTGAATGGTAAAAATTGGTTGGTAGTAAAGTTCAAAATCGTTATGCTCAATACCATGCTGTAAATCATTTTCTATATCTGCATGATTTTTAAGTTTTTTACGCATTGTATTGTTGAAAAACTTAACCTTGCCTCGACCTGACGACTTTGCCTCGTACATTGCAGCATCGGCATGTTGCAATAGCTTGTAAGCTTGATCGCGACTGCTTTCACAAAACGCAACACCAATACTTGTTGATGCTTGCAATAAATGACCATCAATATCGAGGGGCTCAGCGAGAACCTGTTGAATGCGTTCAAGGGCATCATTAATTTGTTGTTTATCGGTGATGTTTTCCATAAATATGGCAAATTCATCGCCCCCCAAACGGGCAAAGGTATCGGTATTGCGAATGGTACCTAAGATCAACTCACAGATTTTTACTAAAAAGTGGTCGCCAACCTCATGACCTAATGAATCATTGATACTTTTAAAGCGGTCAAAGTCTAGATAGAGCAGGGCATGTTGGTGACGTTTATCTGCTCTTGCCAGACGCAGAATGGCATGTTTAATACGCTCAATTAACAACGAGCGATTGGCAAGACCGGTTAATTCGTCGTGAAGAGCACGGTGCTCAAGCTCTTGTCTTGATAATTGACGGTCTATTGCCATGCTAATTTGGCGGCTGACATACGTAAGTAAGGCACGGTCATGTTCGTCATAGTGATAGCTTTTACTGTAACTTTGTACGGCGATAACCCCACTAATACGCTCATTTACTTTAAATGGTACACCCAGCCAAGATTCGGCCTGACGACCAACCATTTTAAAATGACCTGCATCAATGTGCTGTTGAAACTCTTCTTTAGTAAAAAGTAAGGATTGGTCGATGTTTAATAAATAATAAGATGCGGTGTCTTTTAGTTGTTCTTTCGATATTTTCTTATGCGCGTTAGAACGCACGCCTTCTTCGATAATATAAACTAAATCAAGCACATCTAGTTGCTTGTCATATAGGCCAATAAAGAAGTTATCTGCCCTCAGCAAAGAGGTAATAATGCCATGTAAAGACTCAAAGAAGCTATCTAGCTCGCTTGATTGATAGGTTAAGTTAGCGATTTGCAGCATGCAGCGTTCAAGTTTTTGGGCGTCGTTTAACTGCATCACGGTTTGCTGTAAGTCTTCTACGGTGCGAACTTGATTTATCTTAGCACTTAATAGATGCGCCACTGTTGATAAAATCTCTAAATGCGCATCATTGTAATAATGTTTTTGTGGGTGCTCACAGTCAATGACACCCAGAACTTTTTCTTTGTAAACTAATGGTACGCAAAGCTCAGAAAGAGCAGGGCGAGAATCTGCGATATAACGCGGATCTTGACTGACATCGCCAATCATTAACGGCTTACCAGTGCTTGCGACATACCCCGTAATACCCTGATCAAAGCTGATTTCTGTACGGTCAATATGATATGTATCATGGCTGCTTGCTGTGCCAATAGACGCCATTTCTTTGAGGGTACGCGTTTTATCATCTGCTAAGTAAATGACACATTCTATGAAGCCTAAGCGGCTTACCACTTCAGACGTGACATATTCTAACAATTCTTCAACTGTGTCTAATTGCATCACAGATGATGAAAACTGATTAATAATATGTAGTTGGTCTGTTTTGACCTCAAGTGCAAAAGCAGCGTCTAAACTCTTAGGCATAGATTAAAAGGTAACCGAAATGTTGTATTAATTTATTACGTTAACCTACTATCAAACTATCCACAAAGTTATTTTCAAAAAAAACTGGAACTGGTGTAAACTAGGCACCTGAATATGGACTTGAGTGAATAAGCGAGGTTATTTGCTCAACGTTTACGCTATCCCCCTAACTTTAGCCGTGGAAACCAGCAATGTCAGATTTAAATTCGATGCAAACTCTAACAATTACACGCCCTGATGATTGGCACATTCATTTACGTGATGGCGAGCAACTCGTTGATACCGTTCGTGATGCAAGCCGTTACATGGGCCGCGCGATCATCATGCCTAACCTTGTTCCACCGGCAACCTGTACAGACACTGCGTTATCTTACTATGAGCGAATTAAAGCTGCGGGCCCGCAAGGTAACTTTGAGCCATTAATGGTGCTCTACCTAACAGATAAAACAACACCAGAAGAAATCAAAAAAGCGAAAGCAACAGGTAAAATTGTTGCTGCTAAGTTGTACCCAGCTGGCGCGACGACCAATTCAGATTCAGGTGTGACATCAATCAAAAACATTTACCCAGTACTTGAAGCAATGCAAGAAGTGGGTATGTTGCTATTAGTGCATGGTGAAGTAACTGATTCATCAATCGATATTTTTGACCGTGAGAAGGTTTTCCTAGAAACAATTCTAGCGGACGTAGTAAATGACTTTCCTAGCCTTAAGATTGTGCTTGAGCACATCACCACAAAAGATGCGGTTGAGTTTGTGAATAATGCACCAGAGAATGTAGCTGCAACCATTACAGCTCATCACCTTCTTTATAACCGCAATCATATGTTGGCGGGGGGCATTCGCCCACATTATTACTGCTTGCCTATTCTTAAGCGTAACATTCATCAGCAAGCGCTAATTGGTGCTGCAACAAGCGGTAGCAAAAAATTCTTCTTAGGTACTGACTCTGCACCGCATTATAAAGACAAAAAAGAGGCGGCGTGTGGTTGTGCTGGTGCATATACTGCTCACGCAGCTATTGAACTTTATGCAGAAGCTTTTGAAGAAGCCGGTGCTTTAGATAAGCTTGAAGGTTTCGCAAGCTACTTTGGCCCAGACTTTTACGGAATGCCTCGTAACCAAGATACGATTACACTGGTAAAAGAGAGCTGGACAGTACCTGCAAGCTATAAATTAGGTGATTCAGAAGTAGTACCAATCAAAGCTGAAGCGCAAATGGATTGGCAAGTTAAATAAGTTTTAGCAAGCGATAAATTTAGAATTAAAAGCCCATCAATTTGATGGGCTTTTTTCATTGAATATTAATTGTTTATAAATAGTACTGTCATATATTTTTGTTTAGGCGGTTGACCTTAAAATTATTTTCGATTATTAGAGCTAAAAACTATTTAATGTGTTAGTCTTAAATTGCTTTGAGTTTTTGCGTATTGAATTTACGGATAATGTGCGGCTGTACGGTTACCGGTTTGGTTATTGGTTCTTCCTGTACTTTACCCCAAGTTTATTGGGCATTCACTCAGGGAGGATAGAGCCATATTGGCTGAATTTTAATAATTGACTTACAGGAAAATTTGGTATGTCAAACACGGTTACTGGTAAAGTTAAGTTCTTCAACGAAGCTAAAGGTTTCGGTTTTATTGAACAAGAAAATGGCCCTGACGTATTCGTACACTTCAGCGCTATCACAGGTACAGGCTTCCGCACTCTTAGCGAAGGTCAGCAAGTATCTTTCGGCATCAAACAAGGTCAAAAAGGCCCTGAAGCTGAGAACGTAGAAGTAGCATAATTATTTATGTGAAACTTAGCATTTTGGTGAAACAGTTTCTGTTTCACCAAAATTCATTTTAATACCTAACAACCCCACGTTTACCCTTCACCATATATCACTCTAATTGTACCGAAATTATATTCCTCCAAAGGCATTGAAAATGACTAATTTAGTCAGCCCTTAAGCTAGAAGTTCACGATCTATGCCCTAAAAGCTACTCTCCATAACTAAAGTATTATATGCTGTACCGATGGGATTTTATTTAACATGACATCAGCTGTTATGTTTAGTTAGTAGTTTTGATCAAACATGAAAGTTAACCGCGAAGGAAAGTTTACAGTTATTTTTCACCAATCTAGAAATAACCCGCTAAACTTAACCTATCCACATATGGAAAAAATGCTGAGTAACTTATACTTGTTTGATGAAATATAATGAAGGTTTGCTAATCGATGAGCATAGGAAACAATATACTTTTGGTAGACGACCACCCGATGGTGGCAACAGCAATTAAGATGGTACTTGCAAAGTCTACTCTGGTGAATGAAGTACAAGCTGTTGGAAGTCAAAAGGAAGCATTGCAGTTTTTAAAAAGTAATAATGTAGCGCTGGCGATTTTAGACATCGAGTTAGAAGACTCCGATGGCTTTAGCTTATATAAGCGTGCAGTCAGTAGTGGCTTTACTGGCAAAGTATTGTTTTTATCTGCAAAGCAAGACAAACACATCATCCGCACAGCTGCGAAACTAGGCGCACAGGGATTTGTTAATAAGGCTGAAAGTCTTGAAGATATTTCTTCTGCTGTTGAAATGATTTTGCGTGGTTATACATTCTTTCCGCAAGAGCATCTTATTGCCTCTGAAAAAGACATCGATGAGTTACTAACAGAACGTGAGCTCGCGGTGATGAATTATTTGCTCCAAGGCCTATCGAACAAAGATATTGGTGAAAAGCTTTTCATTAGTAACAAAACGGTAAGTACATACAAAGCGAAAATATTTGAAAAGCTTGAAGTTGATTCAATTATCTCACTTGCAAAGCTGGTAAAAGACCGCGCTGTATTTTAATTCTCTCACCCATAGCGGTGAGAGAATTCAACTCTCTCATTCTTGTGTTTAGTGTCTGTTTTGCCTGCATATTGAGCAGTAATGTAAGCTCGGTGCATAAAAATTCTGCAAAATAGATTTTTTAGATGAATAAACTGAATTTTTTTTTCATTTTTCTTTAGCTCTTTCTGTTTTCATAAAATGTTACATTTATGTTTAAGCTTGAACCTAACATGAATGCAATGTTCGCCAGTAAAGGGCTATAGAAGTAGCAGTTGAATACCTCTGTTATATTTTTGTTAATTCGTTGTTTTGGTTATTTTCATCTCAACGACGAGTCACCAAATTTTTCCGATGAAAGCCGAACATCAAGTTGACAGACTCTGATGCATTTAGCATTATTGGAGGGTTGATATCTATTAAAAGATATCAGGGTTGTCCTCTTCGGAGGGTAATTAAATTATAAAAGTAACATTACTTAATTGGTTGGGAACTATGTCTGTTAAAATCAGAAAGAGTCTTGTAGCATCAGCGTTGGTTGGCGCTTTTGCATTTGCAAGCAGCAATGTGATTGCAGATCCTTTGAAAGATGTGCAAGATGCAGGTCAACAAATTCAAAAGGCTGCTGTTAAGTCTCAAACTAAAATTGACAATGTATATGGTCAAACTCAAGAGCTAATCGCTGAGTACCGTAGCGTTGTTGACGAAACTGAGCTAATGAAGGTTTATAACGATCACGTAGCACGTTTGGTCGCTGACCAAAACGCTTCAATCGAATCGTTTGACCGTCAAATCGCAACTATCGATAACACGAAACAAAACGTTGTGCCTTTGATGTATCGCATGATCGATACGCTTGAGCAATTCATCAAAGCGGACGTTCCGTTCAATCTTGAAAACCGTTTAACACGTGTTGAAAGACTTCGTGACATCATGGCGTCAGCATCAGTTACTACATCTGAAAAATTCCGCCAAGTTCTTGAAGCTTACACTGTTGAAACTGCATACAGCTCAGCTGTAACTGCTTCTCAAGGTACTCTTGAGATCGATGGTAAGAGCATCAACGTTGACTTCGGTCGTTTAGGTCGTATCACATACGTAGCTCAGTCTTTTGACCTTAAGCACGCGTGGGTGTGGGATAACAACACTAAACAGTGGAAAGAATTAGGTGAAGAATACCTAAAACCTGTTAAAGAAGTTATCCGTATGGCGCGTAAACAAGCGACATTAGAACTTGTTAAACTACCAATCTTCGGCGCGGAGTAATCAATAATGAAGAAACTATTTAAAGGTTTTGCTGTTGCAGCAGTACTATCTGTTTCTGCAGGTACCGCGCTTAATGCACACGCAAACACTGATGCTTTAGACAAAATTCTTGAGCAAGTTAAGCAAGAACGTATCTCTGAAGGCAAATTAAACAAGCAACGTGAACAAGAGTTCCTTTCAGCTCGTGCTGACAAGCAAGCGTTACTTAACAAAGCGAAAAGCGACCTAGCTGCTGAAAAAGCACGTGGTGATCGTTTATCTAAAGAATATGCACAAAACGAAAATACTTTAGCTGAAAAAGAGCAAGCTCTTTTAAACGCTCAAGGTACGTTAGGTGAGATGTTCGGTGTTGTACGTCGTGCAGCTGCTGATGCAATCGGTTCAATCGAAGCATCACTTGTTTCTGCTGAAAAACCAGGACGTGCTGAAGTACTTCGTTCACTAGCTGCAGCGAAAGAACTTCCAACTGTACGTGAATTAGAAGAGCTTTGGATTTCTCTTCAAACTGAAATGACTGAATCAGCTAAAGTTTCAACTTTCGAAACTGAAGTTGCAGGTCTTGACGGTTCATCTTCTGTGAAGAAAGTAACGCGTATCGGTAACTTCAACTTAGTAACTGACGACGGTTATTTAATCTACTCTCCAGAAACTAAAGCGATCCAACCTCTAGGTAAGCAACCTGATAGCTACATCCTAGCTGGTATCAGCGATTTAGAAAAAACTTCTGCAGACAACTACGCTGGCGTATACATCGACCCGACTCGTGGCGCGATCTTACGTATCAACACGCAGAAAAAATCGTTAATGGAATACTACGAGCAAGGTGCTGAAGTAGGTTACATCATCACAGTATTACTTGTTGTTGGTCTACTTATCTTCATCGTTCGTTTCATTGATCTTGCGCTTACTAGCACTAAGATTAAGAGCCAGCTTAAAAACCTTTCTACTCCGAATACAAACAACCCTCTGGGTCGTATTCTTAAGGTTTACGCTGACAACAAGAATCAAGACGTTGAAAACCTTGAGCTTAAACTTGACGAAGCAATCCTACGTGAAACGCCTCGCATCGAAGCTGGTATCAACATCATCAAGATCTTGGCAGCAATCGCTCCATTACTAGGTCTACTAGGTACGGTAATCGGTATGATCCTTACGTTCCAAACAATCACATTGTTCGGTACAGGTGATCCGAAGATCATGGCTGGTAATATCTCTCTAGCACTTGTAACTACAGCGTTAGGTCTAATTGCAGCTCTACCACTTATCCTACTTCACTCAATCGTTGCGGGTCGTAGTAAGTCGGTTCTACATGTCCTTGATGAGCAAAGCGCAGGTATCATCGCTGCTCACGCGGAGAAGGAGAAAGCCTAATGCTAGTCCTGATGGAGATCTGGGAATCTATCAGGGATTTTGTTGGCACAGGCGGCCAGGTTTTATACGTGGTCGCGATAGCACTCTTTCTTATGTGGGTTTTAATGATTGAGCGCTATTGGTTCCTACTAGCTGAGTTTCCTCGTATGACGAAGGACATCGTAGCTCAGTGGGATGCCCGCCAAGACACTACGTCTTGGTACGCACACAGAATCCGTGAAGCATGGATTTCTGAAGCGTCTGAAAAATTAGATCAGCGTATGTTGTTGATTAAGACATTGGTAGCTATTTGTCCTTTAATCGGCTTACTAGGTACTGTAACGGGTATGATCGCGGTTTTCGAAACCATGGCTACTCAAGGTACAGGTAACGCACGTTTAATGGCATCAGGTATTTCAATGGCAACAATCCCAACAATGGCTGGAATGGTTGCGGCACTATCTGGAGTATTCTTTAGCTCACGCCTTGAGGCAAGAGCGAGAATGGCGAAAGCTAAACTTGTAGATAGCATGCCTCATCACTAGAGAGAGAATTAAATATGGCACGTAAACAACGTTTTCGTGAAGAAGAAGAAGCAGCGGTTGATATGACGCCAATGCTTGACATCGTATTTATCATGCTTATTTTCTTTATCGTAACTACATCGTTCGTTAAAGAGGCTGGTATCGAAGTCAATAAACCTAAAGCAGCTGCAGCTACGAAGCAAAAAAATGCAAACATTTTTGTTGCTATCCGTGCTGACGGTGCGATCTGGATTGATAAACAACAAGTAGACGTTGAACGTGTATCAGCTAAGCTTGAAAGTTTATTAGCAGAACAACCTACAGAAGTTGTAATTTTGCAAGCTGATAAAGAAGCAAAACACGGCGTAGTAGTTAAAGTTATGGACCAGATCAAAGCGACGGGTGATAACCTTAAAATTTCAATAGCTGGAGATCAGTAATGATTCGTTTTCTGTTTTCACTGATTGCAGGTGGGGCAGTTACTTTCGGCTTGTTCTACTTCATGGCGTACCTCATCTCCGGTGGAGCTGATCGTGCGACTGAACAAAAAGAACAGATCGTAGTCGAAATTATGACGAATCCGCCTGAATCTAAGGTGCAGGAGAGGAAGCGTGTTCCGCCTCCGCCTCCGCCACCGCCAAAGCAGCCGCCTAAACCGCAGCCGCCTCAGCCGGAAAACAGCAACCCGAACACTGGTGGTTTGTCATTTAATATGCCAAGCATCGATGTGGGTAGCACAGCTGGTGGCCTAAGTGGTCCAGGTGCATTTGGACGTGATGGTGACGCGACACCTATCGTTCGTATTGAACCAAAATACCCAACGCAAGCAGCGCGTGATGGTAAAGAAGGTTGGGTACAACTTTCATTCACTATCAACGAAGTTGGTGGTGTAGAAGATATTCAAGTGATCGACGCTGATCCTAAACGTATCTTCGACCGTGAAGCTAAGCGTGCGTTATCTAAGTGGAAATACCGTCCTAAAGTTATTGATGGTAAGCCACAAAGACAACCGGGTCTTCAGGTTCAATTAGACTTTAAACTTAACCAAGGCAACTAAGGAGGCGAGTAATGAGAAATTTATCTAAAGTAACTGCTCTTGCGCTTCTTATGTCACTATCAGGTGTGGCATTCACTGCACCTGCTTTAGCTGCGCCAGATTACGCGAAGATTGAAGCGCGTAAGAAAGCAAAAACTAAAGTTATGGGTGAGCGCGTTGGTAAGAAAGTAATTAAAGCGTTTGACTTGTATAATGAAGAAAAGCTTGACGAAGCGATTGCATTACTTAAAGAAATTGATGCATCAGATGACTTCGACAAAGCGACTGTTGACCGTTATTTAGGTCAAATGTACGCTCAAAAAGAGCAGTATCAGTTAGCTATCAAGCACGTTCAAGCAGCTGTTAAACCTGACGTTTTAAACTTTGCTGACCAAGAGCAAGGCCTAAAACTATTAGGTGATATGTACGCAGGTACAGAGCAATATGCAAAAGCGAAAGAAGCTTATGCAGCTTGGATGGACTTCACAGGTGAGGAAGACGACAAAGTTTATACACGTATTGCGCAAGCAAACTACGAGTTAAAACTTTATAAAGACGTACTTCCTGCTGCAAACAAAGCAATCGAATTGGCAAAAGAGCCTGCTAAAGCCTCTTACCAATTAAAGCTAGCTGCCTATTTTGAACTTAAACAGTACAAAAACATGGTAGAAGTAGCTGAAGAGATTGTTCGTGTTTGGCCTGAAGACAAAAAAGCCTGGGTTGGTTTAGGTAAATATTACCTACAAACCGAAGACTTCAAGAAAGGTCTTGCGACCATGGAAGTTGCCTATAAAAATGGCTATTTTGAAAACGAAGTTGAATACAAAGTACTTTCTAACTTTTATTCGTTAAACGATATTCCTTACAAAGCAGCTGTAGTGCTTGAAAAGGCAATCAACGAAAACAAAGTTAAGCGTAACAAGCAAAATATCAGTGCAGTGGCATCTAACTACCACCGCTCAAAAGATATTGAAAAAGCAGCTAAATACTATGAAGAAGCGGCTAAATTTGATGACGATGCAGAGCTTTACCGCAAAGCTGGTTCATTACTTTTACAATCGCAAAACTATAGTGCAGCCGTTGTTCGTTTGAACAAGGCGTTAGAGCTTGGTTCTGATAAAAAAGGAACTATTTACTCTGACTTAGCTGAAGCTTACTACTACCAAGAGAAGTATAAGCAAGCTTACAACGCTATCACTAAAGCAATGGATGATCCGCGTACGCGTAAATTCGCGAAGAGCTGGTCAACCTTCATCAAAGATAAAGCGAACCGTAATGGCGTGAAAATCTAATTGATGTTGTTTTAAATTAAAAAGCCCCTCTGGGGCTTTTTTTATGGAATTTTATAATGCTAAGACAGATCGTATTATTACTTGTCGCCAGTGTGATGCTGATAGCTTGCTCTGAGCAAACTACAAAATTCAACACGGTTCACGAAGGACAGCAAGAACTTCGAAACATTAATAATTTATTATCTAACCAAAATGAACATAGCAAGGTAACAAGTTGGCCTTTCTCTGAGAGCTATTTACAGGCACGACACCTAGCTTATAAAGGGCTACAAGAAACAGAGTTAACTGACTCTCAACGAGCGCAATTGAACTATTTGATCATCGCTGAGCGTTACCCTGAGCGTTATTTTGTATGGCCAATTCAACGTGATGTTATTAGCAACGCTCGTCTACAAGGTGATTTCAGTGAGCAGGGATTAGCAGCCTGGTTAGAATTGGTTGAAACACGTTTAATTGCAGCTGAGCAGAGTAATCTTAAACTGAATAAAATCGAATTAACCTTGTTACATAATATGGTTACAGCTCATTTAAATAACAATGATAACCACGTGCAAACAGCGCTCAATAAACTTAATCAATATTTAACCCAATATAAGCCACGCACAAAACTGGGTTTGGTTGGCTTGGCGAATGGGAAAGATTGGTATCAGAGTAAATTAAATTACTTTAGTGGTGTAACTAAACCACCGTTAGATTGGCTTAGCGAGATACAACAGGCTTTAAAGCAGCCTCACAGTGCTGATTTTTTGCTACCTTTAACTGATTCGCATACTAAACCATTAGTAATGAGCTATTTTACTCAAGAACATCAGCACGATGGTTTTGATTGGCAGTTAGAATTCATTGATCCGCTGAAAAATAAACGTGAATTATCAGAAGGCGAGCAATACTTTTGGCAAGTAATGATGGAAACTGATGTGGGGATCCATTATCACTCGTGGAGTGAACAGCAAGCTCGTGTCAACTTAATGAAGCGTTTGAATGTTGATCAGCTGCAAGCTGATTGGTTAATTGAGGATATTGTCCTTTATCCTGCGATGAGTTTTATATTTGTAAATTAATGTGCTGCGCTCTAAGGAGCGCATCGCCGACAGCGCTGACTTGCTGGATCTGCAAGTAAACGTTCATCATCAATTTTCTCTTCACAATCACAACAATAACCATATTGCCCAATATCAATCTGGCATAGAGCTGCTTCTAATTTTTCTATGCGAGCAATTAATAGTTGATACTCAGGGCCAAGATTATTCGCTGTCAGCTCTAACCACTCTGAAGGGGGATTATCCTTGAGTTGCGATAGCAGTTGCTGATGGTAGCCTTGATCAGATTTAGCCAGCATATCCAGTAAACGTTGTCTAACCTGCGCAAGTTCCGCAGATAACTTTGTTTGAATTTCAGTATTGTTCATCGCGTTTCTTCCAAGTGGGCAATACTGGTATTATCAAACAAAAATCGTTAGCTAATTATGATTTGTATCAATACTCGGCGCTTTGGCGTACTTTCTTAGTACGTCAGCGACTTCATCTTTCGCTTTTAAACGTCGGATCTCATCAAATAGTGCGTTGGCTTGTGGGTATTGGCGCTTTAAATAACCAAGCCATTGCTTGGTTCGAGAGGCAAAATACTTCTCACATTTACTTTCTTCTTGATGCATCGAAGAATGGATGATGTGGTATATCACATGTTCCCAAAGCATCGGACTGTACTGCTCATTTTCTACATGCGATTTTATTTGTTTTGCTAAATCAGGCATTGCTAGCGCACCACGACCTAGCATTAGGTCTTGGCAATGGCTGCGTTTTTGGCACAACATAGCATCCTCAACTTGCCAGATTTCACCGTTGGCAACCACAGCAATGTTTTTGCCTTCAATTAATGGTGGAATTTTTTCCCAGTATGCCGGTGGGTTGTAACCATCTCTTTTAGTTCTGGCATGAATAGCAAGACTTGATGCACCTGCACTCACCACAGCATCAACAATTTCTTGACTGTTGCTGTCATCATCAAAACCAAGTCTAATTTTTGCACTCACCTCATGACGCGGATCGACAGCATCACGAACGGCTTTAATAATTTCGTACATATGTTCTGGATCTTTTAAAAGTACTGCACCACCTTTACTTTTGTTTACCGTTTTAGCCGGACAACCAAAGTTTAAATCGATACCATGAGACCCTAAATTGATAGCTTTAACTGCATTTTCAGCTAGCGCATTGGCTACTTGACCAAGTAACTGAATACGCACAGGGGTGCCTGCACGGGTATAGCCAGCAGTTTTTAACTCAGGACAATAGCGATGAAATACGCGCTCGGGCAGTGTGTCTTCAACGACACGAACAAACTCAGTTACGCATAAATCGAATCCACCTAAATCAGTTAGGAGTTGTCGCATTTTAAAATCTACAACGCCTTCCATCGGTGCTAAAACTAGTCGCATGATACCTGTTAACTCATCAAAAATTAGGACGCGTATTCTAGCTGTTCTTGATTGTTTTATAAATCGTAATTTGCAATCTTGGCACTTTCAGAAAATAATTATAAAAAATTTGAAAGTAATTTTTAGTTCTCGGGTCTTGTTAAATAACCCTTTATAAAAAAGAGAGTCATCGAATGAACACAATTAAGAAAAATTCAATTGCATTAACATTAGGTGCAGTTGTAGTAGGTGCATCAAGTTTTGTAGCGACTGATGCCAGTGCAAACCCATTTGAATTTCAGCAAATGCAAGCTGGTTATCAGCTAGACGCCGCTGAAGGTAAGTGTGGCGAAGGCAAATGCGGCGCAGACAAGAAAGCTGAAAAAGAAGGTAAGTGCGGCGAAGGTAAATGTGGCGCAGACAAAAAAGCAGCTAAAGAAGGTAAGTGCGGCGAAGGTAAATGTGGAGCAGACAAAAAAGCTGCGTCAGAAGGGAGGTGGG
>NZ_PNCP01000179.1:0-293 GCF_005886115.1 Pseudoalteromonas sp. S4492 | reverse complement strand
CGGGTTCCCCGGCCAATCATCTGCCAGAATTTCACTTTGGATTTGATGGGTTTGGCAAAGACCAAGTTCACTATTTCCGGTACATCAATGCCGGTATCCAGCATATCCACCGAGATCGCTATGGTCAGCTGGTCATTGGTAGATTGATCACCCCCTTTGAAGTCATCAATCAACTGCTCGGCACGAGGATCATAGTTATCAATGACCTGACAGAACTTGCCTGCAAACTGGGGGAACATCTCATCAAACACACTCTGTAGCAGCACCGCATGTTTATGACTTCGGGCAAAGAC
>NZ_PNCP01000178.1:0-230 GCF_005886115.1 Pseudoalteromonas sp. S4492 | reverse complement strand
TAACTACTAGCGAACGGCAAGGGCGAGCCCGCGAGGTCTGGTCTGAAGGAAGCCGGTAGCAAAATTGCGAGCTGATGAACAAGAACATCATATGAGGCGTAGGCTGAAGGCGAGTTGGCACAAGACAACGAAGCCATGTGATCTAACGGCCACCGTAAATGATGCAGTTGCGCAATGACAGTTCATGTCCTTATCCGGGGAGATCTGCCTGACAAGCGATTGGTTATCTC
>NZ_PNCP01000177.1:0-337 GCF_005886115.1 Pseudoalteromonas sp. S4492 | reverse complement strand
GAAAAGAAGTAGCAGATTACTTTTCTAACAAAGGTGTTCATAAGAAAAATGTACAAATTAAACTTGCAGCTGAATCACCAGTGCTACTTAGTTCAGATGGTCTTGCATTTTCAGTAGATATAAGAAGCCAGATAAAAAACTACAGGTTAAGAGAGTGGAAAGACTCTATTGATCTTGAGTCAACCATCATCAGGAGTCCACCTCGTGAATAAGCTGATTTTATTAATACTTATGATGGTGTCTTCTTTAGTTTTTTCTAAAGAAGTTTGGCAGTCTGGCAAGAGAGTGGCTGTTTACTCTGAAAAAGGGATTCCTCAGTACCCTCTATTGTCAATTA
>NZ_PNCP01000176.1:0-325 GCF_005886115.1 Pseudoalteromonas sp. S4492 | reverse complement strand
TCCTCATCATAAATCACCAGCAGGTATAAACTGCCCTGCTGAAAACATCGAACGAAAGTGGTGTTTAATTGGTAATCACCCACTTGCTTTTGCTCTGCGTAAATATCTTCTTTAATGCAAAGGAGTTCGGTTGCCAGGCGGGTGATTTCCTTTTTGTTTTTTATAGAAGGCTCCCGACCAACAAATACACTCTTATAGTATCGCAGATTGTTATTGGCAAGCCCCTCTACCTTTTCACCTTTAGTATTGGTATAGCCTTGTATTACACGTTTGTTACGCTCGTAGGTTACTTCTTCGCAAATATTGTTTTCATTATTCGTAACTA
>NZ_PNCP01000175.1:0-301 GCF_005886115.1 Pseudoalteromonas sp. S4492 | reverse complement strand
TGGCATCGACACCACAAGATGAGGTTCGCGATCCCTCGCATGAGTCTTCCGGGCAGCACGCACACGATCATTCTCATGGCTCCGACCCTTCAGGCAGGCACTCACATGAGCATTCACACGGGCATTCGCACAGCCACTCACATGATCATTCACACGGGCACCAGCATGATCATGCGCCTGAGGTGACCGCCGACAGCGAGCGACGCGTCAAGCTGGCCATGTATCTGACGGGCGGCTTCATGCTGGCGGAGGTGGTCGGCGGGCTGGTCGCGGGCTCACTGGCCCTCTTGGCGGATGCCGG
>NZ_PNCP01000174.1:0-467 GCF_005886115.1 Pseudoalteromonas sp. S4492 | reverse complement strand
AATTCCTGAAAGAGAATGATCGTAAGCGTGCTGGCCGCAATAAGTAATTGATTGGCTGCTCTAACGACCCTGTAAATAATTCTGTGTAAACGCCACTTGTAGTTTAAATTGTAAACCGGTCTGGAAACATGATTTCAAACCGGTTCATGGCAGCTTTCCAGTTCCTTATCGGCATGGTCCACTTGACCGAGGCTTTCTCCATAGCCAGATAAACAACCTTCATGACAGAGTTGTCAGACGGGAATATCTTCCGATGCTTGATAGCCTTCCTGATCACACTGTTCAGCGATTCTATCGCATTGGTCGTGTAAATCGCTTTCCTGATGTCATCAGGATAGTCGAACAGGGTAATCAGGTTGTCCCAGTTGTTACGCCAGGATTTCCCAATGGAAGGGAACTTCTCCCCCCAGGCTTCCTCGAAGGCGCTCAGCTCCATTTCAGCCTCCTCAGCGGTAGCTGATCGGTAT
>NZ_PNCP01000173.1:0-200 GCF_005886115.1 Pseudoalteromonas sp. S4492 | reverse complement strand
CAGATACCCACAAAACTGATAGGCAGGCTCACCTCCGATTATGGCTTTGTCGCTGCTCAACCACATAGCCTGACCTGCCGGGCAGACGCACGTCATAGCTTGTGTATCAAATTGAAAATCTTCGGTTCGGAATCGACCTGTAGCGACGGGCTTACCCTGTTTTTTCGCCAGTGCCGCTCGATTTTTTTTGTGCTGGATTT
>NZ_PNCP01000172.1:0-398 GCF_005886115.1 Pseudoalteromonas sp. S4492 | reverse complement strand
CCCGAGAAGAACGGTGGTTTCACCCCGGGGGATGTTAAAGCTGATATCTTTTAGTACCTGTGTGGAGCCAAACGCCTTGCTGAGGCCCTCTACTACTATGCCCATTGCCTTTCATCTACCATTTTGTAAAAATTCCCGCTTTGGTGAGTATGAAATGCAACGGGAATTTTTTGTACTCATGACTGTTTGAAACACCCGTTCTGTCATTGATTAACGCAGAGGCGGTATTTCCAGCTCATGGCTGTTTGTGAGAGTCTGTCCCGGTTTGCATGGTTCGGGCAGGCTTCAGAACTGACAGAATCTGTTGGACTAAGAGCCTTACGGCCGTTTCTTACCGGAAAAGCATAGGCCGAACAGACTACGGGTTCACATGGAAAATGGATTCTCTTACATGATTG
>NZ_PNCP01000171.1:0-1469 GCF_005886115.1 Pseudoalteromonas sp. S4492 | reverse complement strand
AGAAGACCGTATTAGGGGTAATGATTGCCGGAATCATCGTCACCGAAACCCTTTGCTGGGCTGCATTTGAGCGCAGAAGCCTTGGCAAATTCAAACCCACCCGACTTTGCTGGGTTTTTTACTCGGCAAAAATAGCCTGGCACTCCTTGCTACAAGCCAGTGTTCGCAACATATTGAACCATTACAATATCAACAGCGGTGTCCTTGATTTTGATGATTCTGGCAAGAAACGATCTAAAAGAACAACCCGCATTACTGGTGCTCATAAGGTCAAAGATAAAGCCACAGGCGGTTACTTTAACGGTCAACAGCTGGTGTTTATGGTGTTGGTGACTGATGTCGTCACAATTCCTGTGGGGTTCCGTTTCTTTGAGCCAGACCCGGTATTGTCTGCCTGGAGGAAGAAAGACAAGCAACTAAGGCTCAAGGGCGTCGCTAAACAAGATCGTCCCAAACGCCCAAAACTGGATCATCAGCGTTATCCGACCATGCAGTCATTGGCACTGGAAATGCTCCGGGAGTTTGTTGAAGCTTTTCCAGATTTGAAAGTCAAAGGAGTTCTGGCTGATGCGCTTTATGGAACGGGTGAATTTATGGACAAAGCCTCCGCTCTCACCACGAAAGGGCAAATTGTCAGCCAGTTACGCTCCAACCAGAAAGTGGCCAGCCGCAATTCTGAGACGACAGTGAAAGAGTATTTTGCTCGACAAAAAGGTGTAGAAACTCGCCTGATCATTCGTGGAGGCCAAACCAAAAAAGTGACAATGTTATCTGCCCGTTTGTATGTCAAGGCACATAACAGACGTCGATTCGTGATTGCGCTCAAGTATGAGGATGAAGAAGAATACCGCTATCTGGTGGCTTCTGATATGTCATGGCATCACGCGGACATAGCCCGATTTTATTCGCTGAGGTGGTTGGTCGAGGTTTTTATTCAGGACTGGAAAGCCCATGGAGGCTGGAACAAACTGAGCAAACAGAGAGGTGTTGAAGGATCTAAGCGTGGCGTGATCCTGAGCCTCCTGTGCGAGCATTTATTGTTGCTGCACCCAGAGCAATCAGTCCGGCTTAAGAACAATCAGCCCGGGATGCCTGTAGGCTGCCTGACCGAACACCTTAAGGCCGAAGCATTAGTGGACACTGTCAGAGATGTAGTGGCATCGGACAACCCAAAAAAAGCGCTGGAAGAACTGACTCAAGCATTAATAGACGTACTGCCGGTGCGTGATTCAAGCAGACATATGGCAGGACGAGACCTTGGCAGGCAGGAACCCACAGAGTCACTCAAGGCGCATGCCAGAAAGTTTGAGCTACTGGATGCGGCCTGAATGTCAACTATGAAAAACTGCAGAATCGAGTTTAAAGAGCACAATAAGTAACACGAATTCTAATCCAGTTAAAAACCCTCAGATCCAATTTCTTATAGACAGGGAGAACAATAATTACTGCCTCGTTCTGATGAATATTGA
>NZ_PNCP01000170.1:0-335 GCF_005886115.1 Pseudoalteromonas sp. S4492 | reverse complement strand
TCGAGTCCAGCAGGGGCGCGCTCGATGAGAAAGTCGGCCAGCTGCTCCATCGGGTCGCTGGTGAAAAACGAGGTGTGCGCGTAGGCCAGCTGGCTGACCTGGTCCTTGATGGCCTGCGCCACCGCCTCGTCGCTGTGCCCCAGGCATGACACGGCCGCTCCACCGCTGGCATCCAGATAGCGGCGGCCCTCACGATCGACGATGTAGGGGCCATCGCCCTTCACGGCGGTGGGATAATCATGATTGAGGTTGCGATGCAGTACGTGGCTCATGCGGGCTCCGTGGCGGCAGGGTGCGAATACTTAATGCAAATATGTAGTGCATTTATCGTTTAT